>DASXUA010000214.1:0-9167 GCA_036505095.1 Phycisphaerae bacterium | reverse complement strand
CGCGAGAAGGCGAACTTCGTGTTGCGGCCCCAGCGAACGGGCGCGCCGCGCTCGCGGGCTTCGGTGGCCGCACGGGCATCGATCAGATCTTCAAGACGGAAATGCCGGATCAGCTCGCCCTCTGGCCCGTAAATCACCAGTGGGTGACGGCGGCTGTCGCCCGGCCATTCATCGATGGTGACGACATATCCGCCGTCCGCTGTGAGCATGGCACGCTCCGGACTGCGGTCGTTGACCAGGCAGCGCGTCCAGCCGCGCGGACGCGGCTCCTTGCGGTCAGGACCGCGCCGCGCGCGCGGTTCGTCCAATCGCGGTTCATCGGCGCGGCGGCGTTCCAGGCGGGCGACGCAGGTACCCTTGACGCGCGGCGAATACTTCGTCGGGATGATTTCCAGCCGCCACTGCCGATCGGGTGTTTCGAGGCGCGTGCGCGGCGGCGACTTGGCTTCCTGGGCCGGCTGCGTGGCGGGATCGGAGGCGAGCAGCAGGACACTCAGAAGTATGGCGGGTTGCATGCGTGCGCTCCACTAAAACGGCCGATTCCACCGGTCGGATAACGATCATCATATCCTTCGCCAGCGGCCACAGGAAACCTTTGACACGCTGCCCACCGAGCGTTATCATTCGCCCGTGCCAACCCTAAATCACGGGTCGTATCCGGATTCAGGCATGCCCAGCGCCCTTGCCGTCATTCCGGCCCGCTTCGGTGCCGTGCGTTTTGCCGGAAAGCCCCTCGCCCGCCAGACGGGAAAGTACCTGGTCCAACACGTTTACGAGAACGCGCGGCGGGCGCGGTCGCTGGCGCGCGTGATCGTGGCCACCGACGATCCGCGCATTTCAGACGCGGTCCAGTCGTTTGGCGGCGAGGTCATGATGACGCGGGCCGACCATCCGTCCGGAACGGACCGGGTGGCCGAGGTAGCCGCGCGCTGCGATGCGGAACTGGTCCTCAACGTGCAGGGCGACGAGCCGGAAATGGAGCCGGAGGCGATCGATCGGCTCGTGGCGCTCATGCGTGAGGACACGGATTTCCCAATGGGGACGCTGGCGTGTCCATTCGCCGCGCTGGCGACATTGCGCGGTGGACCGGTCGATCCGCATGATCCGAACACGGTCAAGGTCGTGGTCGATGGTCGTGGGCGTGCCCTGTACTTCTCACGCAGTTTGATTCCGTATCCGCGCGACACCTCCGCAACGGGCAACGCCGCCGGGCCGTTGCTGCATCTGGGCATCTACGCGTATCGACGCGATTTTCTGTTGAAGCTGGCAAAGATGCCGCTGACGCCGCTTGAGAAGATCGAGAAGCTGGAGCAACTGCGGGTGCTCGAGAGCGGCTATGATATCAAGGTGGGCATTGTGAGCCGCGCGTCGGTGGGAATCGATACACCCGAGGATTATGCGGCTTTTATTCAGCGGCAAGCGGTGGGGTGGCAGCGGGCGAGCATGGGGTAGGGGCGGAGTCGACCATGAGCGCTGAAGACATCCTTCATTCGATCGCGAACTTGTCGGACGAGACGGAGTTCTATACGCCCCTGCCGGCCGGTTACCGCAAGGGCCAGACAAAATACGTCATCGTGTTGGGCACCGTGATGAGCGGCCTGGGCAAGGGCATTTTCTCCAGCTCGCTCGCCAAGGTGCTGAAGGACAAGGGCTTCACCGTCGCGCCCATCAAGCTGGAAGGGTACCTCAACCGCGACAGCGGCACGCTGAATCCCTACCGGCACGGCGAGGTGTTCGTGCTGGATGACGGCATGGAATGCGACATGGACCTGGGCACGTACGAGCGCATGCTCAACCAGGACCTGACGCGGCTGAATTTCGCCACCAGCGGCCAGATCTTCGCGCGCGTGCTGGAGAAGGAGCGGCGCGGCGGATATCTGGGCCGCGACGTGCAGATGATCCCGCACGTGACCGGCGAGGTGAAGTCGCGTTTGCGCGAGTTAGCCGTCGCGTCCGGGGCCGATGTCGTTTTTGTCGAAATCGGCGGCACGGTAGGCGATGTCGAAAACGAGTACTTCATCGAGGCCGTCCGCGAGCTGGCCTTCGAGGAGGGCTCGCAAAGCTGCTGCTTCGTGGCGCTGACCTATGTCTTGCAGCCGGTGACGCTGGGCGAGCAGAAATCCAAACCGGCGCAGCTCAATATCAAGCGCTTGATGGCCATGGGCGTGCAGCCGCACATCATCGGCTGCCGGGCGCACGAGCCGGTGAGCAAGAAAGTGCGCGAGAAGATTGCGCTGCATTCGAACGTGCCGATGGAGCGCGTTTTCTCGATGCACGATTGCGATAGCGTTTATGTGATCCCGGAGATGTTGCGCGGCGCCGGCATCGACGCGGCCGTGCTGGACATTCTTGGCCTGGCGGACAAAGTTGACACAACGGCCGAGGAGCGCGGACGGCGCGAATGGAGCGACTACATTGCGCGCTTCCGCGACGCGCACGTGCCGATCACGATCGGCATCACCGGCAAGTACACATCGCTGCGCGACAGCTATGCGAGCGTTATTCAGGCCTTGGAACATGCGGGTACGCAGCTTGGAGCGCGCGTACAGCTCGAATGGATCGATAGCTCCGAGTTGAATGACGACAACGTCGCCGAGCGGCTGCGGCACGTGCATGGAGTCATCGTGCCCGGCGGGTTCGGCGTGCGCGGTGTGGAAGGCAAGATCGCTTGCGTCAAATACGTGCGCGAGCGGCAGATTCCTTATCTGGGCCTGTGTTACGGGATGCAGATCGCGATCGTCGAATATGCCCGCAATGTTTGCGGGCTCGCCGGCGCGAACACGACCGAGATCGACCCGGACACGCCCTACCCGGTCGTGGACATCCTGCCGGAGCAGAAAAAGATCGAAGGCCTCGGCGGTAACATGCGGCTGGGCGGGCACGATGTGCTGATCGCGCCGGAAACGATGCTGTCGCGGCTCTATGGCGGCGCCGAGACGGTCCGGCTCCGCTTCCGGCATCGCTACGAGGTCGATCCGCAGTTCGTCGAACGTCTCGAGGCGGTCGGCATCGTCTTCAGCGGACGCGCCCGCCACGTGCCCATCATGCAGGTCATGGAGCTGCGCGCCGCGCAGCATCCCTACTTCCTCTGTACGCAGGCGCACGCGGAACTGACTTCGCGTCCGCTGCGGCCGTCGCCGATGTTTGTCGGGCTGGTGCGCGCGGCGATGATCCGCAGCGGCGCCCACGTCGAGGAATTGCCGGATTTTGCTACCGCGCCCACGATGAGCGCGCGCCCAGCACCCGCGGCGACCGTCTGAATCGGTTTTGCCGCGAGTGGACCACGATGTCGCCGCGCTTATAGCGCATCGTACGCCTCCATCTCGGGCCGTTGCCAATCCTCCTGGAAGGCGCGTAAGCGCGCCCGCAGATCTGACGCCTGGGATTCATCGATGCCGCGCGCACGTAAATCGATAGCCCCGAGCGCAGTCAAAAAGGTCACGATGACGGGGGCCTCATCGACATCGGCAGGCTGCTCGTTCAACTCGACACGCCCGTTACGATAAACACCTTCAACCGATCTCAACATCCGGTCATCTCCTGCTGGGCACGTGCGCTCAGCTTGCCAGGCAATCATACCCGGCGGCTTGTCCACGGCGAAATCGAGGGGTATGCTGCTCGAATAAGCAGCACGGAGTTCTGCGATGAACGAGGATCTAATCGAACAGGCGAAACGCTATTTCGTCTCGGACATGCTGGCCGTGGTGGCGGCGCAGGGACTGGCGCCGGAGGAGACCAATTTGTTCGAGGCCATGCAGCTCATGGACCAGAACTGGGAGAGCATGCGTGGAGTGGCTACGGCCCGCGAGTCACTTCCGCGGCCCGCCGAGGAGCCTCCGGCCTGCAGCGCTTGTGGTGCGGCCGGCGTCTGGGTATGGATCGACGACCTCTACGGCACGCGCAAGGTCGGCACGCGCCATCAGGATGTCGTGGTAACGCCGGCCCATTGGGCAGCCGAGCTGCCGCAGCATAAGCCTGGTTGCCCAACCCTGCGGGCGCAGACCGAAATCGATCGCCAGTTCAGTGCGGATGATTGCTACGCGCAGATCGAAACGGGCAGCATGTCCCGAACGCTCTTGTAATTGGAGCGGCCCCGCGTATACTCCCGCTTCCCGCAGTTTGAGGGGCGCCCAGCGATGGGTGCAACGGAGAGTGCATGGCCAAGACCGAAGCGATTGAACTCGAAGGCGTGGTGGTGGCCGCGCTGCCCAATGCGATGTTCCGTGTTCAGGTTGACATCGCTGGCGACAAGCACGAGATTCTCGCGCACATCTCCGGAAAGATGCGCAAGTTTTACATTCGTATCCTGCCTGGCGACCGGGTTAAGGTCGAAGTCTCGCCTTACGACCTGACCCGCGGCCGAATCGTCTACCGATCGTAGAGATATTTGGGAAAACTACTCGCGCGCGATGACCTTCACGTTGAGGCGGTTGGCGGATTGCTCGATGATCTCGAACGCGAGGCCTTCCACTTTCAGCTTTTCGAGCGTGTCGGCCAGGAGATTGAGGTCGAAGCTCCAGTTCACCTCCACGTCGGCCACGTCGTTAACCAGTTCGCGCAGCTTGGCGCCTTCACGGCCACCCTGGACGCCACGCACCTGCGCCAACGCTTCTTGAATGGATTTCCACTGCTTACGCGTGCAGGGCTGCAGCGAAAGGCGGACGATGCGCGAGTTGACGCTCCGCTGCCGCCAGGCCTCGCCGATGTCGGATAGCAATTGCGGCGCGATCTGGTCCGCGAGCTGCGCCAGGGCGCGCGCTCCATTGCCGGCCGATGCCGAACGGTACGGCGTCTTCGGTTGGTAGCTCTTGGATGCGAGCACCTGGGCCGAGTCGGTCTGAATCACGCGCACATTCAGCGTGACATCCCAGCGATGGAGCGTCTGGCCGCCGACCTCGACCGGCGTCCCCAACCGGGCCGTCGCGTCCCCCAGCACCAGCACGTCGGCCTTGAAGGCGGCCGCCGCCGCCGCCAGCTTGTTCACGTCTTTATTCCGCGCGGCCAGATCCAGGTCGCGCGAACGCACGTCATCACTGGTCCCTTTGTCCATAAGCTGCACCGCGTGCTTGAGGAAGAAATTCTCGATCTGTGCCTGGCAGGCGCCGTTGGTGACCGGCGGATTGGCATCATCGATATCATCGTCCTCGGTGATGACCACCACGCAGCGCGGATTGCCCTCATCTTCCTTGACGTGCGCGAACAGGGCCCAGTCGCGTTCGAACGCCGCCGTGGAAACCGTGGCTTCGATCTCGCAATGGCTGATGTCACCCTCGGTCCACTCACGGGAGACGCGGTACTCTTTGATGTAGCCCGCGGCGTTTCCGAGGATGCGATCTTTCACGAGCTGATACTCGGCCGTCTCGCTCTGAGCGTTCATGAACAGCCCGCAGGCCTGCTCGACCGCCTTGCGTTTGGCATCCGCCAGCGCTTCATCCTTGGCTCTTACATCGGTTCCGGCCGCGCGCCCGACCGCCGTCACGCGCGCCACCGACTGCGTCCGGGACGGTGCACCCGTCCCGGACTGCGCCGCAACTGGAATGGAAACTAAACACGCTGCCAACACGGTCAGACTGATTCGATGTTTCATATTCCGCACCTGTGTCGATCCAATTCTCTATGCCTTTGGTTCGGCCGCCGCCGGCGAACCTGCCGCCAACCCGCTAAAGGAAATCGCCGGCGGCGCGAGCACGCCTCCCGAGATGATCAGGCGAATCGCTTGCTCCACGGTCCAGTCGGTCTCATATACCCGGCTGCTCGGGAGGACCAGCAAGAAACCGGTCGTCGGATTCGGCGTGCAGGGCATGAAGACCGTGCAGAGGCGCTCGCCGCTGTGCTGCTCGGTCATGGTGGCGGTCACGAACGCGATCGAGCGCATGCCCGCGTGCGGATATTCGATCAGCACGACACGCTGCGATTGCCCGGCGCCGCCTTTGAACGTTTCCAGCAACTGCTTGGTCGAGCGATAGATGGTCTTGACGATCGGCAGCCGATCAAATGCGCGCTCCAGCGTCCCCAGGATCCGTCGGCCGAGCACGTTGGCCGTGAACAATCCCAGCAGGTACAGCAATATCAACGTCAGCAGCACCGCCAGGACCGGCACCAGCCAGTGCGCGAAAGTCTCCACCCGCGCGCGGGTAACCGGGTCGGTGGCCCGCTGCAACCATGAATCTACCACGAATTCGGCGAAGGGCTCGGTAGCGCGGCGCATGAGATTGAAAACGAAGACCACCACCTCGTAGGTCAGCCAGATCGGCAAAACCGTCAGAATGCCGGCGGTGATTCGCGCGCGGATGATCTTGCTGATCGCGCTCCCGATGCGGGTGCGGTAGCGCGGCGGATCGCTGCGGGGCAAATCAGTCATCAACGGCGTAGGCCTTTCTGGCGGCTGCTCGCGTCCGCTGATGCTCATACTCGCGGCGGCGGCGGATTGCAAGCGGTTGACCGGCTGTCCGCACGCGGCGGATCCGCCGTGGCTGCTTGGCCCCAGCCGCCGGACGCTGCTAGACTTGCGCGATGGCCAGTACATCCAACGGGCTGGAGTTTGCGATCGAGGCCGCGCGGATTGCCGAGGAAAACAAGGCCGAGGAGGTCACCGTGATGGACCTGCGCGGGCTCTCCTCCGTGACGGATTTCTTCGTGATCTGCTCGGGCACGTCCGACCGGCAGATGCGGGCCGTTTCAGATCGCATCACCGAGTACGCCCGCACCCTCGGCGACGCACCGCTGAGCGTGACTGGCTACGAGTCCGCCAATTGGATTCTGCTGGACTTCTTCGACGTCGTGGTGCACATTTTCACGTCGCCGGCGCGGCGCTACTATGACCTGGAGTTGCTCTGGGGCGACGCGCCGCGCATCGAGTGGCGCCGGCTGGAAGCCTCCGCCGCGAGCTAAGCCTGGCGATAGGCATCGATTCGCGCGCGCAGGTCGGGGAGGACGAAGACCGAGTCGACCTCCGGAACTTGTGCCAGCGCGCTGAGGCACTGCTCGATCTGGGTCGCCAGATCGGCCGAGTAATCCAGGAACAGCACGCGCCGGCCTTTGAGCCGGCACAGCCCGCCCCCGGCGCCGCCCAGCGGCTCACGGCGCACTTCGATGCCGACGCGCTCGGCCAGGGCAATCAAATCGTCAAGAACTGGTTGCACGCTGCCACGTCCCGTTCCAGGGCTGGCGCACGGCTCGATTGAAGTTTCCGGCCGCGTTTCGCCGATAGTCCGATAGCCTGACTCCGTCCGAGCGTCAATGGTCATGAATAGCGCGCTAGCGATTGCTCCTTCCCTTGCCGATCAAGCGACGGAGGATTTGCGCGCCGAGCTGGAGCGGATGTCCGCGCAACTCGCCCGGATCAAGGAGCAGCTCCGCGCCACCCAATGTCTGACGAGCCTCGGCACCGCAGCGGCCATGTTGGCGCACGAATACAACAACCAGATGACGCCCGTCGTCGGTTATGCGCGCAGCGCCGTCGATAGCAACGATGTGGAGTTCATGCGCAAGGCACTGAACCTGACGCTCAAGCATTGCGCTACGGTCACGGCCATGTCCGAGCGCATCCTCGGGCTGGCGGGCGGCGCCGGTGGTGCGTTCGGCAACGTCGGGCTGCGCGCCGCGCTTGACGAAGCCATCGCTTGCCTGGGGCGCGAGCTGAACAAGGACGGCATCATCGCCGAATTACAGGTACCGCCCAACCTGCACGTCTGGGCCGACGCGCGCCAGTTGCAGCAGGTATTCTTCAATCTGCTGATTAACGCGCGGCAGGCCATGACGCCCGGCGGTGGACGGCTCAGCGTCAAAGCGGAACCCGCGGATCCCGATCAAGTGCGCATCGAGCTTCGCGATACCGGTTGCGGCATCGCCGAGGCCGACCTGCCGCACATATTCGATCCGTTTATGTCTACCAAGACTTCGGAAACCAAGGGTGGGCGCCGCGGCCACGGCCTGGGCCTGACGATCTGCAAAGATATCATCACCGATCATCACGGGCTGCTGAAGGTGTCCAGTCGCAAGGGGGTCGGCACCACATTCACCATTATGCTCCCCGCATCGGAGCCGTCGGCCACGGCGAAGGACTGCGTGACGATGCCGTTGCGGTCGATGGATGCGCTCGCGCTTCCCGTTCGGGGAAGTGCTTGACAGCGGCCGCAGATTGTCAGCATTCGGCGCGTGTGTTACGTTACGTCCATGTCGCGTGAACTCCGTGTCGCCCATCCTGGACGGCTTCGCTTTGGCCGGTTCCACGGGAAGCCGGTAGACGCACTTCCGCCGCGCCATGGTATGCGCTGGTTGATCTGCGTCTTCTGTTCTCTGCTGGTGGGCTGCTCCGGATCATGGCACTTCCAGAAATCGCCCGTTTTTGTAACCGAGGCAGACGCGGCCCGCTATCTGCGCGAGGCACTGAATGGCGCCGGCGCCGACGACCGCCGTGAGGCAATCCAACAGATCTCCAGAACGCGGTTCGTGTCGCAGGCGACGGTGGTGGAAGGCATGTCCACGATCGCGCGCACGGATCACAGCCCGTCGGTTCGCTGCGCGGCGGTTCGAGCGCTGGCTCTGGCACAAGCGGAGCCGGCCGCTGCGCCGCTCCTGGCCATTCTTTCCGAACACCCGGAAAATGCCGGCTGCCTGCCGCCGGATGACACCGTCCGCTGGGACGCGCTGGATGCGCTCCTGCCGCGGGCGCAGCGCGGCGCGCTTCCTGCGGAGCAGCAAGCGGAACTAAGCGAATCGGCCCGACGGTTGTTGGCGGGCAATGCCTCGCGCGATGTGCGGATGGCCGCGGCGCGCATCTTGGGCTGTCTTCCGCGCCCCGAGGTATTGAGTGCCCTGGTCGATGCGCTGCGCCAGCGGGATTTCGGCGTGGTCTACGAGGCGGATCGGTCACTCATGGCGCTGACGGGCCACGATTTCCAGCACGATCCGGCGGCCTGGTCGCAGTGGCTGGAAAAGACGAACGATCCCTTCGCCGAGCGCGGCCGGCTCGATGCGCGAATGCGTCCCGCCCGGTCGGGCTGGTGGTCCAGCACGACCGAATCGTTCAAGCGCGGACTGGCGCGTTTTGCCCCGAAGCAGGAATCCTGATTAGCCGCAACCACGTTCCTGCCGGCTCGGCAGGGGTCCGCCACGGCGGATCTGCGACCTCGCCCTCCCATGCGTGCGATCTATTTCGACAAGAC
>DASXUA010000213.1:0-4819 GCA_036505095.1 Phycisphaerae bacterium | reverse complement strand
TGAATAAGATTCTCGATCGCATTCCCGTTCCAGAGGTGCCTTTACATGAGCACGCCAACGTCCGCGTCAACGCCTGAACGCATCCTGCAGCGTCTCGACTGGCAAGTCATCCGCCGACTGGACGGTCTGCTGCAAGGCGATTATCGCACCCTCTTTTATGGCTACGGGGTGGATTTTGCCGATCTGCGCGAATATCAACCCGAAGACGATATTCGCTACATTGATTGGAACGTCACCGCGCGGATGAACACGCCATATGTCCGCCAGTACGTCGAAGATCGCGAAGTCACCGCGTGGTTTCTGCTCGATCTGAGTCCCTCTGTGGATTTTGGCACGCTGCAGAGTCTGAAGCGAACGGTGCTGATTGATTTCGTCACGACGCTCGCGCGGTTGCTCACGCGCCACGGCAATCGCGTCGGGGCGATGTTCTACGGCAGCCGCGTCGAGCGCACGATTCCCGCGCGTGGCGGGCGGATCCAGGTTCTGCGCCTCGTCAACGATCTGCTCAAGCAGCCGCGTTTACCGAAGGCACCGTTCACCAACTTGACCCCGTTGCTCGAAGCCGGACTGCACTCAATTAAGAGACGCTCGTTGATCTTCATCATCTCGGATTTCATCAGCGCGCCGGGGTGGGAACGGCCGCTGAACTTGCTCAACCAGCGGCACGAAGTCCTCGCCATACGCTTGTGGGACCCGCGCGAAGTGGAGCTGCCGGACATCGGCCCGATCATTATGGAGGACGCGGAGACAGGCGAGCAGCTCTATGTGGACACGCACGATAAAAAATTCCGCCAGCGTTTTCAAGAGGCGGCGCGCCGGCGCGAAGTAGCATTGAACGAGGCATTCAAACGCTCCGGGGTGGACGCGCTGTCGCTCTCGACCGAAGAAGACCTGGTTCGCGCCATCGTGCGTTTTGCGACGCTGCGGCAGCAGCGCCGGAAGTGATTGCAGGATGTGTCTATTGCATTTTGAGTCGAGGGATTAGGGGTTAGGGGTTAGGGGTTAATGAACATTGAGATCAACGAAATTCAGCGACCCTAACCCTTAACCCCTAACCGTTTGCTTGGGAAAGCACTATGTCATTCATCTGGCCCGCGATGCTTTTATTCCTGTTGTTGATCCCGCTGTGCATCGGGCTGTACATCAGGTTGCAGCGGCAGCGGCGGCGATTGGCGGCGCGCTATGGCAGTCTGGGACTCGTGCAAGCGTCCGCGGGGCGCCCGCTCGGCTTGCGCCGCCACATCCCTCCGGCGCTCTTTCTGGTCGGCCTCACGATCCTGCTGATCGCATTGGCGCGCCCACAAGCGGTCGTCAGCCTGCCGAGGGAAGAAGGTACGGTCATCCTTGCGTTTGATGTTTCCGGTAGCATGGCGGCCGACGATTTGAAGCCGACTCGGATAGAAGCGGCGAAAGCCGCCGCGCAGGACTTCGTGCAGCGCCAGCCGCCCAGCGTGCAGATCGGCGTCGTAGCTTTCAGCGATAATGGCTTTACGGTGCAAGCGCCGACGAACGACCAGGGAGCCATCCTCGCCTCGATCAACCGCCTGACGCCGCAGCGCGGCACGTCGGTCGGGCAGGGCATTCTCGCTTCGCTCAAGACGATTGCTGCGGCCACTGAGCGGGCCCCCCAAGGGGAAACCAGTGGGGAACCCCCACGCCTTAGCAACCTTACACCGGTGCCCACGCCCACACCGACGCCTGTGCCGAAAGGGACCTACACGTCTGCCGTCATTGTTCTGCTTACCGATGGCGAGAACAACGAGCGACCCGATCCACTCGCCGTGGCGCAGACCGCCGCAGACCGCGGCGTGCGCATCTATACGGTTGGCATCGGCAGCGCGACGGGGACAACGCTGCACATCAACGGCTTCACCGTTCATACCGAGCTCGACGAAGTGATGCTGCAGCACATCTCGCAGCTCACCGAGGGTGCCTATTACAATGCCGAGAACCAACAAG
Source organism: Phycisphaerae bacterium (assembly GCA_036505095.1). Taxonomy (GTDB): domain Bacteria; phylum Planctomycetota; class Phycisphaerae; order UBA1845; family UBA1845; genus DASXUA01. The sequence goes on along the minus strand of DASXUA010000213.1, from coordinate 2,860 downwards.
ACCTACGCACGATTTACGAAAACCTCGACCCCCAGTTGGTGATCAAGCCGCAAAAGATGGAAGTCACCTCCATTTTTGCGGGCGCCGGCATCCTCGTCTTGCTGATCGGCGGTACATATTCGCTCCTATGGTTCAGCCGCTTGCCGTGACCTTGGGAGCTGAAAGGGTACTATCAAATCTGACAACATTGTGCGCATGATTCTGCGGTTCTGCAGTTCTGCGGTTCTGCGGCGGGGTGAACCGCAGAACCGGCGTATGCGCACCATCAACCAAGATTTGATAAAAGGATGCATTGGAGGTATGTAGATGGCCTTGCTCTGGCCCGGGTTCCTACTTTTGCTAGGATTACTGCCGCTGATTATCGCGGCCTATATTTGGATGCTGCGACGGCGGCGGCGTTTTGCCGTGCGCTACTCCAGCCTGGCTTTGGTGCGCGAGGCGCTGCTGCACCAGTCACGCCTGCGGCGCCATCTCCCGTTTGCCCTGTTCGTCCTCGCACTGGCGAGCTTGGTGATCGCATTAGGGCGCCCGGTGGCGATCGTGAGCGTGCCTAGCGGCCAGACGACGATCATTCTCGCCATCGATGTCTCGGGCAGCATGTGCCAGACAGATATTGAGCCTAGCCGCTTGGAGGCGGCGGAAGCTGCCGCGGTGTCGTTCATTCAAAGCCAAAAGGCCAACACGCAGATCGGCCTCGTCGCATTCTCTGGTTTCGCGGAAGTGATTCAGCCGCCCACCAATGATTCGGAAGCACTGCAGGCCGCAGTCGAGAGTCTGATCACCGGGCGCCGGACGGCGATCGGCAGCGGCATTCTTACATCGCTGGATGCAATCGCCGAAATAGACAAGAGTGTTGCGCCGAGTGTGCCTGACACATCGCGCGGGGTCAAGCCAACGCCAGTGCCGAAAGGAGCGTATGCGCCGGACATCATTGTCTTGCTCACCGATGGGGTCAGCAATGCTGGCCCAACACCTTTGGAGGCCGCGCAGCAAGCCGTCGACCGTGGAGTCCGAGTCTATACCATTGGGTTTGGCACCGAGAATGGGTCAAGGTTCAGACCATCTTGCGGCCCGCAGTTCCAGGGTGGCGGCGGGTTTGGCGGCGGGTTTGGCGGCGGGTTTCGCCGGGGGATTGATGACGCGACGCTGAAGCAAGTTGCGGAGATGACCGGTGGAACATATTACTCGGCTTCGAGCGCGGGCGAGCTTCAGAATGTATTCCAGAATCTCCCGACATACTTAATTACCAAGCACGAAACTACGGAGATCAGCGTGGCGTTTACGGCCATCGGCGTGCTCCTCGCCGCGATTGCCATTGTCCTCTCGCTGATCTGGCATCCACTGCCCTGAGCGCGCTTCAGCCAGTCTTCACAACGGCCTGACGCCGGCCGACTCGAAGGGGCGCTGTGATGGGATCGCGATTCGTGTGCCGATCGAGGTCGGCGGCGTGCCCGTACACGACGGCGATCTGATCGGCGCCGACTACGACGGCTGTGTGGTCGTCCCGCGGCACAGCACCAGCCAGCTTTTTAAGAAATATGGCGTTATGTAGTAGCGAGGGAGCCATGAAACTACGCAGCCAGAACTGGTTCAATGGCGTGACCCTGAACAGCTTCGTCAACCGCTCCTGGACTGGGGCGCAGGGCTTCTCCAGGGATGTGTTCGGCGACCGGCCAGTGATCGGCATCTGCAACTCGTGGAGCGAGCTGACTAACTGCAATGCGCACCTGCGACTGGTGGCCGAGGCGGTCAAGCGCGGCGTCTGGGAGGCCGGCGGGCTGCCGCTCGAATTCCCGACGATCTCGCTCGGCGAGGCATTGATGAAGCCGACCACGATGCTCTATCGCAACCTCATGGCGATGGATGTGGAGGAGTCGATCCGCGCCAACCCAGTCGACGGTGTCGTGCTGCTGTGCGGCTGTGATAAAACCACCCCGGCCCAGATCATGGGTGCCGCCAGTGCTAATATTCCGGCGATCATGGTCACCGGTGGACCGATGCTGACCGGGCGTTGGCGCGATGAGGAGATCGGCTCCGGCACCGACGCGTTTCGCTTCTGGGATATGGTGCGCAGCGGGCGCATGACCGAAGAGGAGTTCGTCGAGATCGAGAGCTGTATGTCGCGCAGCGCCGGCCATTGCATGGTCATGGGGACGGCCAGCACGATGGCGGCGATGACGGAGGCCCTGGGAATGACGCTTCCCGGCATGGCGGCCATTCCCGCGCCGCTCTCCCGCCGCCTGCGCCTCGCGGAAGCCGCCGGACGGCGGATCGTCGAGATGGCCCGGGAAGACCTCCGCCCCTCACGGATCCTCACCCGCGCGGCGTTCGAGAACGCCGTGCGGGTTCTCATGGCGGTCGGCGGCTCGACGAACGCGGTCGTCCACCTGCCGGCGATCGCCGGCCGGGCCGGCGTCCCCCTCGCACTCGACGACTTCGACCAGTTCGCCCGCACCACTCCCATGGTCGCGAGCCTCCGGCCCTCGGGGAAGTACCACATGGAGGACCTCGCCGAGGCGGGAGGCATCCCGGCGGTGATGAAGGCGCTCGCTCCCCTCCTCCACCTGGACGCGCCGTCCGTGACGGGGCGAACGCTCGGCACCCTGCTGACCGACGTCGCGGCCCCCGGCGGCTGGCAGGACGTGATCACGACGCTCGACCGGCCGTTCAAGGCGCAAGGCGGGCTCGCCATCCTTCGCGGGAGCCTCGCGCCCGACGGCGCAGTGCTCAAGGTCTCCGCCGCCACTCCCGCGCTCCTCCGCCACCACGGCCGCGCCTGCGTCTTCCGCAGCCTCGCCGACCTCGCGGCCAGGGTCGATGACCCGGCGCTTCCCGTCACGCCGGACAGCATGCTCGTCCT
>DASXUA010000212.1:0-9568 GCA_036505095.1 Phycisphaerae bacterium | reverse complement strand
ATTACCCGCGACTCGTGCGCCCCGAGCGGCTGCACATAGGGCTGGGAGTACTTCTGCCCGAAGACCGTTGGAACCCCTCCGGTGAGCAGGGCCAGCACGGCACCGAATCTCATTTCACGTTTCATAAAGCACGTCTCCTGTTGATAACCCCACCAGGCGCTCGATCGGCCGCCCAGTCCGTCCTTCCGGGAACATTCCCGGACCCAGGCAGCGCCCCGCCGCGGCGGGATCGCGGCGAACGGACGATCCGACACGCCGCGGCGGAAGCGTTGCCTCACCCGTACCGCGAAAAACAAGGCTAAAGGGGACAAAGAAAACCGCGGCGCGGCAGAGAATCGCCCGGGCTTCGTAGGTATAATGCGCGTTCAGTGCGCAGCTCAGGTGGTCTATGGATTCTGGTGCCCATGCTAGCACTACCCACTGTTTGACCCGGTTGGGACGGGGCGACCCGAGTGCCGCGGCCGACCTGATGCCGCTGGTTTACGACGAACTGCGGGCCCTGGCGGGGGCCCATTTCCGGGCGGAGCGCCCCGACCATACTCTGCAACCGACGGCCCTGGTCCACGAGGCCTACCTCAAGCTGGTCGATCAGACGCGCGCGAACTGGAAAGACCGGTCGCATTTCTTTGCGGTGGCGGCCGAGGCCATCCGCCGCGTGCTGGTCGACCATGCCCGCGTCCACGGCGCGGCCAAGCGCCGCGCGCCGGGGGAGCGGCTTACCATTCACGCGGACCTGGATGCGGCCGTCGGCGGCGATCTTGACGTGCTCGGGCTGGAGGACGCGCTGACCCGACTGGCTGAACTGAATGAGCGCCAAGCCAAGGTGGTCGAGCTGCGCTTCTTCGCCGGATTGACCGTGGAGGAGACAGCCGAGGTGTTGGGGGTCTCGGAAGGTACCGTCAAAGGCGACTGGCGCCTGGCCCGCGCGTGGCTGGCGCTGCAACTCGATCCAGGGGGCCGTTGAGTGACTCGCGAACGTCACGCGCGTGCATCGGAATTGTTCCTGGCGGCGGTAGACCTGCCTGCACCGCAGCGCAGCGCATTCCTGGCGCGCTCCTGCGGTGAGGATTCGGGCTTACGCGCTGAAGTCGAGGCGCTGCTGGCGCGTGATGGGCGTCCGGCGGTGCTGGATCGGCCGTTGGGCGGCGACCGCGTGCGCCAGGCGATTCGCGACGTGCAGGGGGCGCCGCCCGTGCTGCCGCAGCAGATCGGCGGCTATCACATCCTGGGCGTGCTGGGTCAGGGCGGCATGGGCACCGTCTACCGGGCGCGGCAGACCAGCCCCGACCGGCTGGTGGCATTGAAAGTGCTGAGCGGCCCGGTGGTTTCGGCGTCCATGTTGCGGCGTTTTGAGTTCGAGGCGCGCGTCCTGGCGCGCCTGCAGCATCCCGGTATCGCGCACATTCACGAGGCCGGCATTGTGGAAGATGCCGGCCGGCGTATCCCCTTTTTTGCAATGGAACTGGTCGATGGTCGGCCACTTACAGAATATGCACAAACTCGCGATCTAACTCTTAATGCGCGCCTGCATCTGCTGCTAAAAGTGTGTGATGCGATCCACCATGCACATCAAAAGGGAATCATTCACCGCGACCTGAAGCCAGCGAATATCCTGGTCATCGAGAATGATTTAGAACCCCCTACCCCAGTGGGAGGTGATGTAGGCGCGCCGCCGACACTCGGCGCGCCTGAGATACCCCGCCCTCGCGGGCGGGGTTCTGACGCGCTCCCGCAATTCGCCACTCCCAAAGTTCTCGATTTCGGCGTGGCGCGCGCCACCGATGCCGATTTACGCACCACGACGCTCACGACCAGCCCCGGGCAGATCGTCGGCACCCTGTCGTACATGAGTCCCGAGCAGGTGGCCGGCGATCCGGACATGATCGATACGCGCAGCGATATCTATGCGCTGGGGGTGATCGCCTGCGAATTGCTGACCGGGCGGCTGCCGTACGATGTCCGCGGGCGGCCGATCGCCGAGGCGGCCCGCATCATCCGCGATACGCCGCCGTTGCGGCTGGGGACCATCGACCGCAGCTTGCGCGGCGACCTCGAGACGATTGTGGCCAAGGCGCTCGAGAAGGAGAAAGAGCGGCGCTACGCGTCGGTCACCGACCTGGCCGCTGACCTCCAACATTTCCTGCGGGACGAGCCGATCCTGGCGCGGCCGCCGAGCGCCGTGTATCGCTTTCGAAAGTACGCGCGGCGCAATCGCGGCTGGGTCGCGATGGGCGCATGCGCGCTGCTGGCGCTGGTCCTGGGGATCGTCGGCACCACCTGGCAGGCCGTGCGGGCCACGAATTCCGAGGGGCGCGCCACGCAGCTTGCGGCGCGCGAATCGCAGGCGCGCCGCGCAGCCGAGGCTGAAGCCGAGAAGGCCACGGAGATCAAGGCTTTTCTGCAGGACATGCTCACGTCGGCCTCGCAGAACGAAGGGCGTGGGGCGCGCTTTACCGTGCGCGAGGCGCTCGACGAAGCGGCCCAGCGCATCGCGACCGAATTTGCAGCGTTTCCCGACGTCCGCGCGGAGCTGCAAACGACGCTCGGCGAAGGCTATCGCGGGCTTGGATTGCATGCGGAAGCCGAGCCGTACCTGCGGGCCAGTCTGGCCACGCGCCGGCTGCTGGTTGGGCCACAGGATTCCACACTCGTACAGCCGATGTGGGAATTCGCGCTGGTTCTGCGGCACCTCGGAAAATATGAGGAAAGTGAGGCGTTGTTGAAGGAGGCGCACGCCATTGCCGTGGCCAACTGGGGCGCGGATTCGCAGAAAGCGGCCGGTTTGCTGGCCAGTCTGGGCCTGATCCGTCTGAAACTCGGCGATCGGGAAGCGGGCGAACGTCTGTTGGAGGAATGTCTGGCGTTACGCGCGGCCGGCGCGGCCGATCATGCGACCATGATCGCCGCCCAGATCAATCTCGCCAGTGCGCGGAAGCTACAATCCGATGCGCCGGGCGCCGAGCGCGCCTATCGCGAGGCGCTGGCGCTGATCGAGGCGCCCGGGTTTCGGGAAGACCCGCCGCTGAAGACGCACGTGCTCAACCAGTTGGCCGAGTTGGTGCGCGGACAGCAGCGGTATCAGGAAGCCATCCCCCTGTTTCAGCAGGTCCTGGAGCGGCAGATTCACGCCGTGGGCGCGCAGACACCGCGCGTGGTGGTGACGAAAACCCGGCTGGCGAGTTGCTTTTATGAGCTCCGCGATAAACCGGCAGGCGTGCGGCTGGCCAATGAAGCCCGGCAGGATTTGGAGTCGTCGAAGACTCAAACGCATGCGGCGGTGATGGCTTGCCGGCTGCTCGGAGCGTTTTACCAGCGGAAAGGGGATCGCGACGTGGCGGAATCCCTGTATCGCCGCGGCATGCTGATCAGCCAGTCGATCCCGCCCGAGCCCGAGGCGCTGCTCACCGCGGTTGATCTGGCTGAGCTGCTGATCAACGATCAACGAGATTCGGAGGCCGATGCATTCTTGCGCGAGCTAGTCCAGGACGCCGAGGAGGGGATTCTGGCCGATCACTGGCACCTGGCGATGTGCCGGCGCATCTGGGGCAACTGTCTGTTGCGGCTGGGGCGCTTCGATGAGGCCGAGTCGCAGCTTCACTTGGCCTATGAGAAATTCGCCGCCGCATTCGGCGAAGCTCACGCGCGAACCCAGCGTGCCGTGGCCGATCTGGTGCAACTCTATGAACGGTCCGGCCAGCCTGAGAAGGCAGCCGAGTTCCGCGCGCGGCTGCGCGATTCCGCGCCCGACGCATCGGATTCCGTCAATCCCAATGAGTCCTGAAGAACTACGCGCGCAGGACCCACTAGGCAGCCGATGCGGCTGCGGGCAAGAAGCTCACGGACCGTAGGTGCATGTGCGCACCGAGTACCTTATGGCCCGGTGAACCCAGCGAAGAGCAATGCCGCGTCGCGCAGGTCCACGTGGTTATCGTGATCCAGATCGGGCGACATCGGCTCCGCCAGGGGGCAGTCCGGGACAAGCGGCCCTGGACCGCTGAAACAGCCCAGGAACAACGTGTAGTCGGGTAGATCTATGTCGCCATCGCCGTCAAGATCCCCCACTATTGGGCTGCACCCCCGGTTCCAGAGCAGGGAGTAGGTGCCTGCAGAAAAGTCAAGCGTGTTCACATTTCCGTGTCGCCGTCCAAATCCACGTCGGTCCCGATGCAATAGCCAGCGTAGGTGCTGGTCGTCGCAAAACTGGGCATGACGGTCAGCGTGCCATCCGGGTTATGAATCAGAACCGTTGCCCGACCTGGCGCGAAAGCCATCGCCGATTCCGGCCCAGTGGCAATAACGTCCAGGTCGCCGTCACTATCCAGGTCCGCGACCACCATTGAGTACGTGCGGTTTCCAGGAATCAGGTAGGCTACCGGCTCGCCAAAATGCCCGGTACCGTCGTTTAGTTGGATCGCCACGTTAGCCACTGATGATCCATGATTAAGCGCGACGACATCGAGGTCCGAGTCGGCGTCCCAGTCGATCAACTCCAATTGGTAGGGCTGGAACCATATCCCGGGCGGGTCGGTGTAGACGTTCCTGTTCCGCTGGTCCGTGATAAGCGTGCCCGTCCCGTCGTTGAGCAGGGCACACAGCTTCTGACCTGAGCTCACGTAGTCGAGCACGAACGCAGCCAAGTCGGTATGGCTGTCGCCGTTCAGATCCACCAACGACACGATGCCCGCATTCTCGTTCGTATGGTATAGAACCAACGGGCCGAATGAACCGTTCCCGGGGTTCACGAGAACCGGCGTATCCTCGTAGGCGCCGTATCGTCCCACAGCAAGGTCGAGGTCGCCATCTTGATCGAGATCGGCCAATGCCAGGGTGATCGGCTGGTAGGCGGCTGTATCCGCAGCCCAGATAATGCTGTGAGTGACCGCTGGGGCGAAGGCGCCGCTGCCGCTGTTGGCCAGCACCGAGATGCTGTTGCCCTCCGGATTCGCAGTGAGCAGGTCGGGCTGGCCGTCGCCGGTCACATCCGCCAGCGCGACCGTCCAGGCTTCTAGGCCCGTGACGTAGGAAACGTACGGCGCGAAGGTGCCGTTACCGTTGTTCCGCAGCAGCGAAGCGCCGTTTGTCCGCGGAACCGCCAGGTCCAGGTAACTGTCACCATCCACATCGCCAGCGGCCAGGTACGGGCCGCCAAAAGCGAACGGGTCACCAAGGAGCGAAGTGGAATCGGGAAGAGCCGGCGAGGCATAGGTGACGGCCGGCGCGAATGTTCCCTGCCCATTATTGAGCAGCACGGAAACCGTATTGCTCTGGGCATTCGCCACCGCCAAGTCCAGGTCGCCATCGCCGTCCAGGTCGGCGATTACGACGGACCGTGGCCGCTGGCCTACGGCATAGCCGACGCGTGTAGGGAAGGCGCCGCCGCCCGCGTTGATCATCACGGAGACCTGGTTGCTGAACCCATTCGTCACCGCCAGGTCGTTTAGTCCGTCGCCGTTCAAGTCCCCGATCGCAACCGAGGTTGGGTAATCCCCGGGCTGGTAAACCGCCGTGTTCACGAAGGTTGCGTCGCCGCGATTCAATAGGACCGATAGTTGCGTGGCGGCGTTGTCCGCCGGACGGTACCAGCATTGCATACTCACCGCGTCCAGGTCGCCGTCGCCGTCCAGATCACCAACGGCGCCGTCGGTGGTGAGCATCGCAGTCAGCCCCTGCTGCGCAGCGAACGCGTTCAGCATCGTCTCCGGATTGCCGAAGAGCGGATGCCCATCGTGCGGCGGTGCATCGGGCAGGCAGAACGGCTGCTGGGCCAGCCCAGTGCGGGCTGTAATAAGCAGCGCCAATATTGCCGTCGCTGCCGCGCGCCAGCGCGTCGCTGGAATCCAATCGCATCGCGGCATGGCAGGCCTCATCTTCCCCGGCGCTCTGGCAGGAATCATGGCCCTCCGGCGCATCCTTTGGACGGGATGCCTATATCTTACCGGCCGGCGGCTGTCGGGCATACCCCCGTTTTGCCGGCCACGATTGAGGCTCGCGACAGCCCGGCGCGTGGCGCGCACGCCATCCGGTCGCGGTCAGAGACCGCTCCTACACGCAGTGCACGTCGTGGTCGGAGACCGCTCCTACAGCCGCGTGGCGCGGTTGGAAACCGCTCCTACGCTGGGCCGGGGCGCGGTCGGAGACCGCTCCTACTGGGGTGCGGATTGCAAGGAATGCGCCGCGCGGCTAGACTGACTCGTTCGGGGTGGCGGCGATGGCTGGTGTTGCGGCCAAGCCGCACGATCCGGGACACGCTAGCCCGCACGCGGGTGCGCGAGTCTCGAGCGACAGAATCGTCATTTTATCGGAGGTCGTCCGAGACACGCTAGCCCGCACGCCGGCGCGCGAGTCCCGGACAAGTCAGCAGGAGGAACTTTCATGCTCACGCGCCAAGGGTGGTTGCGCTCAGGTGGTGCCTTAGTTATCGGATGGGGTCTGGTGAGTGCGGCGCGGGCCGATTCGGTGCGCCAAACGTGGCAAGTGCGCAGCGGCACGGCCGTGGTCACCATCGGCAGTCATCAGTCGATGCTTAATGTGGACAGCTCCAGCCTGGAGCTGGTCAGTTGGGACGCGGTCTTCCGCGCTTTCACGACTGGCGAGGCAGCGCTGGGCGGCGCACCGCTGGCGGGCGGCGCGTACGTGCTATCGGTCCGCCGCACCGAGCTGGAACTGCGCAACGGCGGCACGGTGTACAGTGTCAGCGCGGGCGATGTGCTCTTCGATGCCGTCGATGGTACGTTCGCGATCGGCGGTGCGCAACTGCTGCACGCCAGCGGCGATAACGGAGACGTGGAGACCGTCGGGTCGATCAGCGCCTGGATGAAGCTGGCGCTGCTGGACACGCAGATCGTCCCGGACGACTCCGGCCCGCCCAGCGAGCAGGATCAGCCGGAAATCTGCAACCCGGCCAATCCAGGCCCAGATGTGATCGTGGGCGACCTGGGGAGCGTCGCCAACTACGGCCAAGTCGGCACCATCCGCGCCTACGCGGTGGCGACGACCTCCTGCAACCTGGGCACGCAGAATGTCGGCTGGCACAGCAACACCAACCAGCATCCGGTCATCGCGCAGAACCTGTACCGGCTGAAGACGGTCAACGGCGCCGGCCGTTTCGAGCAAATCGGGATGTCGTGGCTCAAGCATGGATTCTTCGCGCTGTCGGACAACCTGTGCTGCCCGTGCAATGGAACGGATGGCAGCACGCTGGGCACGGGCTGCTCGGATACTTACGACGCCGGGCTGAATGGTCAGCAGAGCAATCTGGGCCCGCGCTCGCAAGTCAACGCGAACACCGGTTTCTTCCCTTATCCGTTCAGCGCGCCGGCCGCGCCGCCCACCATCGGGCGCCGCTTGCAGGTCGAAGTGGCCGACCTCGATCCCGCTCAGAATTCGGGCGCGCTGTATTTCACCGAAGGGCATTACATCGCGCCGGATGATGCAACCTACGGCGCGGGAACCAACGATAATAATAATGCCTCGTATCGTCAGGTAACGGTCGGGGCCTCGCCGTACAACATCTTCAACGCCACCGGCAGCATGACCCAGCGCCAAAGCGCGGCCATCCTGGCCTGGAAGGCCCAGGATTCCGGGGTGGCCACCGTCAATATCGACGTGCCCAGCGAGGGGCGTTTCACGTTGGCCTATAAGGTGACGGACCTGGGCGGCGGTGAGTTTCATTACGAGTACGCCCTTTACAACATGAACTCCGACCGGTCGGGTCAGTCGTTCACGGTTCCGATCCCGGAGGGCGTCACGGTCAGCAACGTTGATTTCCACGCCGTGTTCTCGCACAGCGGCGAGCCGTACTCGAACGCTGCGTGGACGTCAGGCGCGGTAGATGGCAGCTTCACCTGGGCCACGCAGACGTATGCGCAGAACGTCAACGCCAACGCGCTGCGCTGGGGCACGCTCTACAACTTCCGGTTCGACGCCAACACCGGCCCGCAAAACACCAGTGCGACGCTCGGACTGTTCAAGCCGGTGGTGGGCCAGCCGGATTCGGTAACGGTCGCCACCAAGGGTCCGTCGCCCGTGCCGGTGGTGCTGGTCGACATCAGCAGCGCGAACCCGCCGACGGCCGCCGCTAATCCATATGCACCCGGTCAGCCCTTCCGCGACGTGCTGGATACGGGCACCGACAACAGCTTGACTGCCGGGATCGGCGCGGGCGGGACGTCCGATCAAGGGGCGATCACCTACAGCCCGATTCATGTGACGTTCAGCGGCGCGCCGCCGCTGCCGCCGACGGTCGCCAATGTTGCCGTGGCGTGCACGGGGCTGCCATGCCCTACGGTGTCTTCGATTACGGCCGGCGCCGGCACGAACGAATACCTGGTCACGCTAGGCGGTGCGATTCCGCCCGGACAGTGCACGACGATTACGTTCCCTGGCATTGCGAACATCGGACAGAAGCTGCAATACCAATCGCTGCCGTTCGACACGAACCTGGATGGGTCGGTCAATACGAGCGATCTGCTGCAGACGGTTCAGCGGCTGAACGACGGCACCGCGAACCTGTCGGCGAATCTGGCGCTATACAACACGGACCGTGCGGGCGGCGTGAATACGTCCGATCTACTGCGCGGCGTGCAATTGCTCAACGGCGTGAACACGACGCAGGCGTGGAATGGAGCCGGCGTGGCCGCGTGTCCGTAGCGGGCCTGACTGTAAAATTCGTGCTTTTGAGGTGGCGATTGGAGGCCAATAACTCCTGGCCGCCACTTCTGGGGACACGGGATTCCGCTGTATCGCAGATCCGGCATGGCGGGGCGGACGTTGCATTGCCGGGCGGGACGCGGTACATTAGCTATGCGCGGCAGTTTTCCCCGGAGGGCAGCCTGTCGGCTCCGCGCGGTAGACCGGCGCGGATCTCGCCCCGCTACGGCGGACCTGTGACTTGGATTCGGAGGTACTGGGCATCATTTCGGAAGCTGGAGGAAGTTCTATGTATCGTTGTTTGTGTTCATGGGCCGTCATCGGCGCGGTGGCGTTGGGCGTATGCGCGGTCGCATCGGCCGACGTGCAGGAATTCTGGAGCATTACGGGTGGGACTGCGCTCGTGGAGCTCGGCGGCGGTCAGGTGAGCGCCGGCCTGAATCAGTCGACGCTGGAAGGCGTCAGCGGCGACAGCTTGTTCCGCGCCTTCACGGCCGGCAGCGCCAGCTTCAGTGATCCCTCAAACAAGCGGGCGACTTATGAGCTGCTTGTCACACCGGAAACGCAGTTGATGCTGCACGCGGCCACCGGCACCTACACGCTGGGCGCGTGGGATGCGGTTTTCGACAGGGCCGCCGGGCAGTTCGTCATCGGCGAGGCCCAGCTTCTTCAAGTCAGCCCCGGTGGCGAGACGCAGATCGCGGGGCACATCAGTTTGTGGCTGAATGCCGTGATCACCAATGTGCAGGTCACGGAGCAGGTGGACCCCGAACCGGTTGATGTTCCCGAGATCTGCCCGAATCCTACGACGGGGCCGGACGTGATCGTTGGCGCCCTGTCGGACATCGGCAATTACGGTCAGGTGAATGGCATCTACGCCTACTCGGTGGGAACCACCTCATGCAACCTGGGCACGGTG
>DASXUA010000211.1:0-3505 GCA_036505095.1 Phycisphaerae bacterium | reverse complement strand
TAACGTTTTCGTCAGCGATTTCCTCACGGATAGCGTTTATTACTTTGATGGGCAGAGTGGCAATGCGCTGGGCACGTTTGCATCCGCCGGATTGAACAACCCGCAAGGTTTGACGTTTGGCCCCAACGGCAACCTCTATGTTCTGGGCACGGCGAACAGTCACGGCACCGTATTCGTTTACGACGGGACGACGGGTGCGCTGCTGCAGCAGGTTACGCCTCCGGGTGCTGCCCTGGGCAGCTCACCCTTGGACCTGGTCTTCAAGCCAGCGCCTGCCGCGCCCGCGCCGCAGCCTGAAATCACGGGCATTTCAGCCACTTCGGCGAGCACCTGCGCAGCGCTCAACGGCGTCATCCTCACGGGGAGTAATCTTTCGGCCCCGGGAACCCTCGTCAGCCTAGCGGTCGCGGGCCAGCCCACGATTTTCGGCACGATCGTAAGCGCCACGCCTACTGAACTGACAGTCAATTTCAACCTCGGTCCGGGGCTGGCGGGCGGCGATCGCGACCTGATTGTGAGCGTACCGGGCGGTCAGAGTGCAACACTGTCGGCCGCGATTCACCTCACCCCATGCTACGTGGCTGAGGAGCGCAACCTCTATGTGCTTGGGGCGCGCGGATCGTTCTATGGCGTGTTCGAGTTCGACGGGCAGACCGGCAATCTTCTCCAAATGGCGATCGGCGGACAGGGACCATTCGATGAGATCCTCTTCAGAGCCAGAACGCTCACGTTCGCTCCCGACGGCACTCTGCTTATCGGCGAAGGCCCAGGCGGCTTCGACCCGGGCGAGCGTCTCATCAAATATGATGGAGTAACTGGCCAGTTCGCCTCTGTGTTCGTGCAGTCGGGTACGGGGGGCATGTACGCGCCGAATGATCTGGCATTCGGATCCAATGGCAACTTGTTCGTGCTGGATGAGCAAGGCGTATACGAATTCAACGGTGTTTCGGGAGACCTGGTTCAGCAACTCGTGCCTCCCTTAGAATGCGGGCTGAACTATCCGCGCAGTTTCGCTCTCGGCCCTGACGGGAACATCTATATCGGAAGCGATGGTCACACGTTCGACGTGTGGCTCTTTGACGGTCAGTCAGGGGCATGCATCGGGCCGCAGCCATTTCTACCGGCGCCCGCACCGCCGCCATGGCTCGCTTCGCCCACCTTTCGCCCAGGTGGGGGAAACCTGTACGTCGTTTGGGCGAACGGCATGCCGCCCTACGCCGCCATAGCGGAATACGATCCATTTACCGGCGAACTGCTCGACGTTCCGATTCCCGCAGGTGTCGGGTCGCTGCATGGATCACCGCTCGCGCAGTTTGGTCCTAACGGGCATCTGTTCGCGCTGGACACGGCTTCAACGTTCAAGGAGTTTGATCTCGCGTCCACTCCGGGCCAGTACATCGGCATTTTCTGCGATCTCGAACCCGATTCTTCCGGATCGGTATATGATGCCACATTTCGTCCCATGCAGGGCGATGGCGATCACGACTGGGATCGCGACCTGCGCGACGTGGCCGGACTGCAACGCTGCTTCGGCGGAAGTGGCGCGCCGACCGCGATTACATGCCTGGCATTCGATGCGGACTTCGACATGGATGTCGATCTCGACGATGCCGCGGCGCTGGCAACGCGTCTGACGGGCCCGAACTGATCACAGCCTGCCGATTGACGCGGCGGGTGTTCAGAACCGCGAGCGTCAGCGAGCGCTCGACGAGCACGCAGCAGAACGAACTCGGGATCGCCGGACGAGTGCCGCACAGTGGTTGCCGACATGGATGCGTCTTCTTGCGCTGAGTCCCGAATACGCTCGCTTACGCTCGCGGTTCTGAACGGTTGCCGCTCAACGGCGGCGGCGGCGGACGGGGAACTTGCTGCCGAGGGTGCGGCGCGGGGCGGTGGCGACCTGGGATGCGGCGGCGGGGGCGGCAGCAGCCGGCGCGGCCGGAGCTTGCGGGATGGCCGGGGCCGGGGGGCGCCAGGGCGCGGTGAGTTCGCGATCGGTGCGGGGCACGAACGAATCGAACTTGAGCTGCCGGATTTCCTTGTTGATCAGCTTCTCGACCTCGGTCAACTCGTGGCCCTGCTCGCGCGTCACGAAGGTGATGGCGCGGCCGCTGGCGCCCATGCGGGCCGTGCGGCCGATGCGGTGCACGTACACATGCGGGTCGGGCGGAATGTCGTAATTGATGATGTGGCTCACGCCCGTCACGTCGATGCCGCGCGCGGCCAAGTCGGTGGCCACCAGGAAGTGAATCTGGTGTTTGCGGAAGCGCTCCATCACTTTTTCGCGGCGCTGCTGCACCAGGTCGCCATGAATTTCCTTGGCGTTGATGCCGGCGTCGAACAGCTTTTTCGCCAGCTTGCGGGCCTGATGCTTGGTGTTGGTGAAGACGATCGCCAGCTTGGGGCCCTCCTCGCGCAGCAGGATCCGCAGCATGTGGAACTTGTCGTAGGCCTCGACCGAGCAATAGAACTGCTCGACCTCGCTGACGGTGAGCTCGTCGCGCGAGACATTCACTTCGACCGCGTCGTTCATGTATTGCCGCGCGAGCGCATTGATCTCTTCATCGATGGTGGCCGAAACGAGGATGGTCTGGTGCGGTTGGCGAATCTGACCCAGGATGCGTTTGATGTCGTCGCGGAAGCCGATATCCAGCATGCGATCGACCTCGTCGAGAACGACGAAGCGCAGCGCGTCGACATGCAGGTAATTGCGGCCTACCAGGTCAAGATAGCGCCCGGGCGTGGCGACCACGACGTGCGGTTTGCGGCCCAGCAGGTGTACTTGGTGCGAGATCTTCTGCCCGCCGTAGACGGGCACGATGTGCAGATCGGCGAACTCGGCCAGGCGGCGAATCTCGGCGGCCACTTGGACGGCCAGCTCGCGCGTGGGCGTCAGACACAGGCCTTGCAGCCGGCCGGCCGCGTCAATCTGCTGCAACATCGGCAGGCCGAACGCGGCCGTCTTGCCCGTCCCGGTGCGCGCCTGCCCCAGAATATCGCGCCCGGCCAGCGCCAGCGGAATCATCTCCCGCTGGATGTCCGTGGGCGTGTGGAACTCCATTTTGGCCAAGGCTTTCAGAAACCGCACTTCGATTCCGAGCGGGGCGAAGCCGGCTGGCAGATCTATATGTTTCTTCATAGTTCGCGTAAACCCGGGCCGCCCGACACGATCGTGCCGGGGGGACGGCATCGCCTGGCCGTCCGCGGCCGGCTGGGGCTGTACGAGTATAGCGATGCGGCGCGGCGCGGCAATACCAAAGGGTTCAGGGTTTCCGCCCCGCCACGGCGGATCTGCGACACGGCGGACCTTCGGCGGGGTTCAGGACGGCGCGGCATGCACCCATATGTTCTCGTTCAATTGACAGTTGCTCGGGGCAGGCTAGACTTTCCTGCGTTGTCCCCGTAGCTCAATTGGACAGAGCGTCGGCCTCCGGAGCCGAAGGTTACAGGTTCGACTCCTGTCGGGGACGATTGAGCATGTCGCACGCTGGGATCGGCGCGATCC
>DASXUA010000210.1:0-3143 GCA_036505095.1 Phycisphaerae bacterium | reverse complement strand
AATCGCTGGGCGCGCGATGAGCTGCGCAGCGTGAACGCGCAGATCGAGTTCGTGCTGCGCGAGGCGGTGAGGAAGCGCGAATCGCGCGCCGCCGCGAATGGCAAGTCGGCTTCCGGATTAGAATCGCAGAAAAAGAGGGCGTAGTCGGACCGGGCGGCTGATCGCCGGCAGCGCTATTGTGTACGCGGGCGGGCGCGCTTAACCCCATTCTCGAAATGCAGCGACTCGACGAGAAGGAGATCGATCAACTCAACAGCGCCTTGACTATCGGAGACAATGATCGTCCTGTCCGGCGGCGTGATAAACAGGAATTCAGGATGCGGCACGGGAATCTCGCGACCGCCGCCCGTTCGGAGGGTAAATGGCCTGAACGGTCGGGTTTCGCGAGCCTTGCGAATTTGCTCGATCGTCATCGTCTGCTCCCGCAAGCATTATACCCGTTAGCCGGCTGCGTCCAGATGCGATGTTCGAGCCCACCGCCCCAAGGCTCGGCAGGAGCCTCGCCCTCCCCAATGACTTGGCGGCAGTCTCGCGCGCTGTGCGGGGCGGGGGCGCCTGCACCACAATTGTCGGTGGGCCGGGGTCTCGCATCGGACTGCCGATCGTGCTAGGATGGTCTGGCTTAGTCCGGGTAGTTCGGATTGTTTTCCAAGGTAAAGACGAAGGAATGCACGAGATGATCCGCTCCATCAGCGCTACGGCCGAGAAACCTCGCACCAGCGGCGTCCGCCGCGTCAGCGAGCACTTGTTTACATCCGAATCCGTATCGATGGGCCACCCCGACAAGGTGGCCGATCAGATTTCCGACGCGATTCTCGACAGCTTGATCGAGAAGGACCCGGCCGTGCGGGCGGCAGTCGAGACGCTGGTGACCACCGGGCTGGTGGTCGTGGCGGGTGAGGTGACAGCCCATAACGAGGCGGCCCGCGAACGGCTCTGTCACGTCGAGGATACGATTCGCGAAACCATCCGCCGCATCGGCTACACCGAAAAGGGCATCGGCTTCGACGCTGACAGTTGCGGCGTGATTCGCACGATTCACGGCCAATCGGCGGACATCAGCCAGGGCGTGACGGTAACGGGCGAACGCACGGAGCAGGGCGCGGGCGATCAGGGTTTGATGTTCGGCTTCGCCTGCGACGAGACACGGGCCTTCATGCCCATGCCGATCTACCTGGCGCATCGGCTGGTGGAGCAGCTTGCCGTGCTGCGCGAGCGCGGCGAAATCAAGTGGCTGCGCCCGGATGCCAAGAGCCAGATTACGGTCGAGTATCGCGACGGCCGACCGCAGCGGATCGACACCATCGTGCTCTCCACGCAGCACACCGAGGACGTAGTCGATCAGCGCACCGGCAACATGGCGGAAGACGCCAAGCGCATCCTGCGCGACAAAGCGATACGTCCGGTGGTGGACCGCGAAGCACCCGGTCTATGGTCGGACGGCATCAAGTTTTTCATTAATCCGACGGGGCGATTTGTAATCGGCGGACCGCACGGCGATTCGGGTCTGACCGGGCGGAAAATCATCGTCGATACGTATGGCGGCCGCGGGCGGCATGGCGGCGGGGCTTTCAGTGGCAAGGACCCGAGCAAGGTGGATCGCTCGGCCAGCTACATGGCGCGGCACATCGCCAAGAATGTCGTGGCGTCGGGGCTGGCCAGCCAGTGCGAAGTGCAACTGGCTTATGCGATCGGCGTGGCCGAGCCGGTGAGCGTGCTGGTGGATACGTTCGGGACGGGTGAGGTCGACGAGGCCCGGCTGGAGAGCGCCGTGCGCGATTTGTTCCCGCTCACACCGCGCGGCATCATCGAGGATCTGAAGCTACAGCGGCCCATCTATTTCGAGACGGCCCGTCACGGACACTTCGGCCGCGAGGGGCCGGGCTTCACCTGGGAAGCGACACACCGGGCCGCCGCGCTGAAGTCCGCTCTGGCGTGACGTTGGGCGGCTGTGCCCAATTGGGAA
Source organism: Phycisphaerae bacterium (assembly GCA_036505095.1). GTDB lineage: Bacteria > Planctomycetota > Phycisphaerae > UBA1845 > UBA1845 > DASXUA01. The sequence goes on along the minus strand of DASXUA010000210.1, from coordinate 1,177 downwards.
ATACACAATTGGGTGTCTCAGCGCGGTGTTAAGGTCGTAAGGCCGTTCCCCCCGTATTGGCCCTCATTTGGTGCGCGCTAGACTTGTGTCGGGTGCTCGTATTGTGTCTGGAGCGCCGCATGCACGTGCGGCGGGCGGGTCTTGGGGGGTAGACGGTGGGACGATTGACTCTTGAAGACCCGGCTGAGGACAGCCGGGCTCTGAGGACCATGCTGCACGTCGCGCGCATATTGGTGTATACGGGACCGATCTCATGGATCGTCGGCTGCACTGGAATGCCGGCGGCCCAGCCGCAGAACGCAAACGGGCCTACGAATTCCAATGCGGGAATCATCACGACCGTGGCGGGGACCGGGCTGGCGAGCTTTACCGGGGACGGTCGGCCAGCGACCGAGAGCGGTCTGTACTTGCCGATGGACGTGGCGTTCCTGCCGGACGGTACGCCGCTGATCCTGGATTGGAACAACCAGCGCATCCGGGCGCTGGAGCCGGACGGCACTCTGTTGACGGTGATCGGGACAGGGTTCGAAGACATCAGTGCAGCGGGCGGGCTGGCGATCGGGTTTCCGTTGCACCATTGCCTGGAGATGTTTGTAGCAGGCGACGGGCAGGTTTATCTGGCCGGATATCATGACCCGCGCGTGTTGCGGATCGACCAGGACCAGCGCGTGCATGTCGTGGCCGGAACGGGCGATGCCGGCGACACCGGCGATGACGGTCCGGCCGACCAGGCGACACTCGATTATCCATCCGGCGTCGCGGTAGCTTCCGACGGAACCGTATTCGTGGCGGACCAGAACAATCACAACGTGCGGCGAATCGACTCGGATGGCACCATTCGCCGGTTCGCGGGGACCGGCTCGCCCGGTTACTCAGGCGATGGCGGACCGGCGCTCGACGCTGAGCTGCGGGGACCGACGCGGATCGTCTTCGACGGCAACGGAAACCTGCTCATCTGCGACACGAACAACCACGCCATCCGGCAGGTCGATACCACCGGGACCATCCGTTCGATCGCCGGAACGGGCCAGCGCGGGTATTCGGGCGATGGTGCCGCGGCGACCGCAGCGCAGCTCGACTCACCCTACGATGTTCAGCCGCTGCCGGATGGTTCGCTGCTGATTGCGGATTCCCTGAACCACGTCATTCGGCGCGTGGAGCTATCGGGGGCGGTTCA
>DASXUA010000209.1:0-2872 GCA_036505095.1 Phycisphaerae bacterium | reverse complement strand
CTTCTCGCCTGGCTGGCTCGCATTGCGCCATTCGCCGAGCGTGCCCTGGCGCACGACCAACAGATCGAGGGCTCCATCATTGTCGAAATCCCAGGTCTGGACCGACGATGGTCCGGTCGTCAGCTTTCCCGCGATCTGAGCAACCCCCTGTACCGAGTACTGCCCATCATCGCCGCGCACGGCCACGAGCAGTGCTCCGTCCGGCTTCAGCAGCGCGATGTCGAGTAGCCCGTCGCTATTGAGATCCGCAATCGTGACGGCGCTCGCAGCTTGAAGCTCTGCCGGGCTGTCGATGAGCGCATATTTGCCGGCGCGACGATTATCGAACCAACGCAGCCGCCCGGCTTCGTCGATCGCCAGCACATCCAGGTCGCCGTCGTCATCCAGGTCGCCGATATCGCCGGCGACGAATCCCGGCGCGCCTTCGATCGCCAAGCCCATCTCCTGCGCCGTTTCAGCAAAGGTGCCGTCGCCGTTGTACCGCAGCAGCACCGGGCGAGTCCCCGCACGTCCGACGAGGAAGTCGAGATCCCCGTCCTGATCCGCGTCGAATGGCAGAATCCAGCGGACCGGCGCGGGCGTGGAAGCATCCGGAAGTTGAACCACAACATTGCCGGTGGCGGGTCTGTCGCCCAACGCCTCGAACTCGGGCGTGCGGGCCAGAAAATAGACTTGCCCATCGTCGCCCGCGTAGATCAGGTCCAGGCGACCGTCCTGGTTCCAATCCGCTGTCGCGAGCAGCCCGGTGCGCGCCGCCGATGGCGTAGCCGCTGGGGAAGACTTGGTCTCCTTCGACCGCAGCAGCGCGGAAGCTTCCGACGTCAGCCCGATGGACAGCGCGGGGTTATCATAATGCCCATCCAGCGAGCGCTCATAAAGCCGAGCGATATCCCGATCGACCGTGACCAACGTCGGCCACACCTGCGGTCGATCCTCCAGCCAGCGCGCAGCCAGCGGCTCACGCCCCAGCGAACCAATGATCAGGCGCTGGTTCTCCGGAAGCTGCTTGAACTTGACGGCCACCGTCGCCGGAGCAGGTGCCGGCGGCAGTTTGATGGTCGCGAAATCCCACATGATTTCGCCGACCGGTTCTGATTCGCGCGGCAAGGTATCCACGTCCTTCTGATAGCGCGCACTCCGTTTGAGCACGTTGTTCAGCATGGTGAAGGCGCTGCGCGCCGCAGGCACGTCGCGTTCCGCCAGCTTCTGCCGAGTTGTTTCCAGCAGGGCGCGCGTGTCGGCCGGCTCCTTCGGCCAGACCATGTCGAATTGAGCGACCGCGTCCAGGTGCGCAGCCGCCTGCACCGCATCGGGCGAGCGGAAATAGTCTTCGATCAGCGTCAGCCGGATGACGAGGTTGCGCGGAACCTGTCGCGCAAGCCGTTCCAGATGTTCGATGCGCTGCGGAAGCGTCGACTCGCCGACGGCTCGAAGCTGCTGCACCAGCAGATATCGCAGGCGAACATTGTCCGGCCGCGCGCGGACTGCTTCCGCCAGCAGGGGCGCCGCCTTTTCCGGGTCGTTACGCGCGACCCACACGCCGGCCTCCAGCAGGCGCGTGTGGGCGTCATTCGGCGCCAATCTATTGACTCGCTCAATATCGGCGGCGGCGCGCTCCAGCCCCGCCTGTCGCGCGGCCGAATCGGCCGGCAAGCCGCGCAACTCCGCGAACGCCCGGTTGGCGTAGATCATGGGTTCGTTGGGCAGCCGTGCGGCCAATTCGGTCCAGTAATTGATTGCCTGCGGGTTCAGCTCAGCTTCCATGCAGGCGAGCGCCGAGTTCCGCAGGTGGGCGATCTTGTCCGTATCAGGCGCGCTCCGCGCGGCTTCTGCAGGATGATTGGCGTTCGAGGCTTCTCGGTGCTCGCGGCAGGCCGCTCCACTGGTCAGCGACAGCAGCATCGCCAGGAGCGCCGGCGAGCGATATGACCGCCCGCCCATACCACTCCGGTGCTTACCAGAATGCCCAATCATGATAGACGACCACATACGCGTAGAGCACCAGGTTCGTCACACCATGCGTGATCATCAGGCACAGCAGGCTCTTCGTCCAATAGAACAGCGCGTTATAGAACATCCAGCACAGGATGCCCACCTCCCATTGCGGGTGCTGCAGCGCCGAGAGCAATGAGCATGCGATGAATGAGAACCAGGTGAACTGCCCAAGCGGAAGCTGCTCCCAGCGGTCCCAGTCGATCAGCGCCCGCAGCACGAACGCCCGCCAGAAAACCTCCTCGATCATCGGGACGACCGTCACGGCGCCGCCAATGCGCACGATCAGAAAGCCCCAGAAGGTCCAGCCACTGCCGAGTTGCTGATACGCGTCATAGAACTCAGACGGGTCGGGCTTCGGCCAGTACCACGCCTGAGCTGCGAACATCTTATGAATCGTCACCCAACCGAACGCCGCCAACACGCCGGCCGGAAGCGCGATCCAGATTTTCGCCGGCCCCAGACGCGGATAGAACGGCCAGAAGTACAACCAGACCGCCAGCGCGCCGAACGTCCGCAGTGCGTATAGTTCGGGAACGTATTCCTTATCCTTTACGACACTCTGCAGCGCCAGCAGCAGCAGAAACGTGCCGAACGGGGCGACGTACGGCAGGTGTGGATGCCCCGCGACCAGGCGCGCCATGGCGGGCGCCGGCGCGTCAGGGCCCGAGTTGTTCGATGATGCATCCGCCATCCCGCGCCTTTGGAACCGAGGCGGGAGGATACTAGCCGGCGCCGATCCCGTCGACCAGCAGCGACGCCTCGGGCGTTCCGCACGGCCGCGGTATGGACGCTTCTGCCAACGGCTTGCCAGCCGGACAGGACACGTCTAAGCTGTCTAAGTACCTGCGGGGCCGTAGCTCAGTTGGGAGAGCGCTTG
>DASXUA010000208.1:0-5794 GCA_036505095.1 Phycisphaerae bacterium | reverse complement strand
TCAATGCGGTGGCGGCCTCGCAGAAACAGTTCGGCGATTACATGCGGCAGGCCATGAACCTCGGCGGGCGCGCCATGGACCCGTTCGGCTGGACGCGCAACATGCTGCGGGCGATGAACCCCGGCAGCGGCGCATCTGTATCGGCCGCGCCGTCACCCGAGGCGTCTGGCGCGCCTACAGGCAATGGCAGCGATGAAGTGCGCGCGAATCTGAATGAATTGCGCCAGCAGGTCGCGAATCTTACGCAGCGACTCGGCGCGCTGAAACCGCGACCAAAGCGCCGCGCGCGGCGGCGCTCGAAGCGTTGATCGGGTCCGCGTATCTGTACCGCCGGCATCTCGCCACGGCGAGTCGCGGTGGCGACCTGCCGGCGCGTATCCGCAACGGACTTCCTGACGATCAGCACGGCGAGTATGCTGTCGGCGAAACCCGCAGGCCGCTCATGGGAAGAACCCGCAAACTGCAACCGCCGGCTCGTGCTCGCAAACGCCTGAAGGGGCGCTCCGACACCGAAATTTCGGCCGCGATGCTCAAGCACGCGCAGCGCGAAATTCTGAAGTGCGTGCGGCTGGACCGCACCTACGACATCCCCTACTTGGCCGGCTATAGCCGCAACGGCCGGACGATCTATATCGACCGCCACTTGCCGCGCACCCTGACGCATTTCTGGCGCCGCGTGCGCGTCGATCCGTTCCTGATCCTGCACGAGGCCATCGAGAAGGCCCTGCTGGGGCGGCTGGGCCTGCACTACCAGCACGCGCACCAGATCGCGCTGCGCGCCGAGCAGGCCGCGGTCAAAGCCTCGGGTATCTCCTGGCGCGCCTACGACCGCTTCATGCAGCAGCACATCAAGCACGCCGCCGACGAGCGCCTGACGCGCGTCCCGGCCGACCTGGAGATCAAGCCCTACACCGACGAGCGCGACTACCAGCTTCTCAAACGCATGCAGCGCGCCATGCGCGACTGATCATCGCCACGATGATGGATCGGTAGCCGAGACCCTGGAGATCATTGCGGGCGAGTTGCATGTGAACGGCGCAGCCGTAGAACGCCCGCCCGGTGTGGGACGGTACTCGAATGTCTCGTATCACCGCGGTGAGCGGTTCGGTCAGCGCGGCGCAGGCTGCGAAGGCAATGCGATTTGCCTTGGCTGCTGACGAATACTCTGTTCTCGGCGATAATGGCTCCAAGGCGTTGGGTCGCTTCGACTGTTGCGAGTGAGAATGAGATGAATGCGGATCAGGGGTTCACGTTCACCGCCACCGGCGAGGGCAAAGGCTACGACCTGGTGGGCGATCGTTGCACGATCAAGATCGGCGGCGCGCAGACCGGCGGGGCCTACATGCTCATCGACGATTGGGTGCCGCCCGGCGTCGGCACGCCGCCGCACAGCCATCGGCGCGAGGACGAGGCGTTCTACATCCTCGAAGGCGAAATGACCTTCGGCGTCGACGAGCGGACGGTCACCGCGCGACCCGGCGCACTCGTGCACCTGCCGCGCGGCAGCTTGCATTGGTTCAAGAACGACAGCAGTCGGCCCGCGCGGATGCTGCTCTTGACGTGCCCGGCCGGCTTTGAGAATTTCGTGGCCGAGGTCGGAATTCCGGTGACCAACGCGGCTATCCCGCCGGCTCCGCCAACAGAGGCGCACATCGGTCGGGTGCTCGCGCTGGCCGCGAAATACGGCATTGATATCAAGCTTCCCGCATGACAAGAACGAGCGCATCACTATGCGAAGATCCTTCTGGCAGAACATCAAGACTCCGAAACGGTTCCCTTGGATGCTGCGCGTGAAGATGACCATCGCGAGTCTGCTGATGGGCGGCTTCTTGGTGAGTAACTCCGCGCAGGCGCAGCAGGATCGCAACGAAAGCCGTGCAGCCACCGCGGCGGATTACGAATCGGTCGCCCAGCAGATTATCACCGCGACACTGGCCGGCAATTCGGCTTACGCCAAGCTGGAAGAACTGTGCGACGGGATCGGGAACCGCTTGAGCGGGTCCGAAGCGCTGACGCGCGCGCTCGATTGGGCCGTCCATACTTTCGAGAAAGACGGACAGGAGAACGTGCACCAGGAGCCGGTCATGGTGCCGCGCTGGGTGCGCGGCAGCGAATCGCTGGTCATGCTCGAGCCGCGGGCGCACACAATCGTGCTGCTTGGACTGGGCGGCTCGGTCGGCACGCCGCCAGAGGGCATCACCGGCGAAGTCGTGGTGGTGCGCGACGAGGCCGAGCTGGAGGCGCTCGGCGACGGCGCGAAGGATAAGATCGTGCTCTTCAACAATCCGATGCCGCCGTACGATCCGGAGAAGGGCTCCGGCTACGGCACGGCTGTGCGCTTCCGAGGCAATGGGGCGCGGCTCGCGGCCGGCAAGGGAGCCGTCGCTTGTCTAATCCGCTCGGTGACTGCGACCAGTCTGCGCTCGCCGCATACCGGCGCCATGCGCTACGGCGATGCGGCGCGGAAGATTCCGGCCGCCGCCATTTCGATTGAAGACGCGGAGATGATCGCGCGCCTCACCGCGCGCGGACAGCACGTCGTCGTGCGGCTCAATATGGAAGCCCGCGACGAAGGCCTGGTGCCATCGGCGAATGTGGTCGCCGAGCTGCGCGGGCGCACCCATCCCGAAGAGATCGTGGTCATCGGCGGGCACATTGATTCATGGGATGTCGGCCAGGGGGCGCAGGACGATGGCGTCGGCTCCGTCATGTGCATGGAGGCGCTCAATGTGCTGCGCAAGCTGAAGCTGACTCCGCGCCGCACGATCCGCGTGGTGTTGTGGACCAACGAAGAAAATGGCTTGGCCGGTGCGCGGCAATATGCGAAGGATCACGCGGACGAGTTAAGCAAGCACGTTGCGGCGATCGAGGCCGACTCGGGCTGCTTCCGCCCGACCGGCTTTTCCCTCGAGCTGCGCGCGCCGCGGGAGGGCGAGGTCGAAGATCCGCCGCGGCGGGCTCCTGCCGAGCCGGCCACAACGCAGCCCTACCGGCGATCCGAGTCAGCGGAACCTAATCCGCAGCAGGATCGGGCGGTAAGCCAGATGCTGGAGATCGTGCACCTGCTGGAGCCGCTCGGGTCGATGAAGGTCAGCGCGGGGGGTTCGGGCGCCGACGTCGGTCCGATGCGTCCCGCGGGCGTGCCGCTACTGGGCTTTGAGGTCGAAGGCTCCAAGTACTTCGATTACCACCACTCGCAGGCCGACACGCTCGACAAGATCGATCGCCAGGACCTTGCGCAATGCGTGGCGGCGATGGCCGTCACCGCGTACGTGCTGGCCGATATGCCCGGTCGCCTCGGCGAACCCCAGCCCTAGCGGGCCGGCGCCGGGCTTTGTATCGGTCCTGCGGCTCCTCGCCGAGGTCTTCCGGCGCCAGCGTGAGAATCACGCTCACCTGAAATTGCTCGTCGCCGGGCAGAACCGAACTGGCAATGCGCCAGACGAGGTCCTGTCGTTCGGAGACCCACATCTTGGCGAAGGCAGGCGCATACACCGCAAACCGGTACAGTTTCGTTCCTTTAAGGGGTTCAAACTCAACTCTGCTTTCAATCCCCTTCGCGCGCAGCTTCTCGCTCAGCGCCTTCCGCAGCTTGGTAACGAACTCGGGTGGCTTCTTGGCTACAGCCATACGCGCAACTCCCTCACGCGATCCAGGAACTCCTCAGCAGCCGCCATGGGAATCGTTCGCGGCGAGTAGCGCGCGTGAACGCTCCAGTCCCCACAGGTTTTCCGGAGCGATCGCACGAGGCGCTGACTCTGCGGCGCCGCCAATCGCTTCTCCATATTCTTTTCGATTTCGGGCAGGTAAGCAAGAAGCTCGTCAAGATCGTGATGGCGAAAAGCGAGCGACCAGAGCGGACGAAGCGATGGCGGCAAGCGCGCGGGATCACGTGCCGTCTGAAGCTGGGGGTATTTTTCCAGAAGGCGCGCCTTCAGCAAACACTCCACAGCAAATCCAGCCAGGTATATCGCCCCGTTTGCGTAACGATTCTCGCCGCTGCGCCGCAGATAGTTCGCATCATCGAAGCGCCGCGCGGCCACAGTGCGGAGCTGTGCCGGCGCCAGCTTCTCCCGCCGAAAGATGCTCATCGTTGAATCCAGCGTTCAGCCTCGGGAGTTCACCACAATCGTTGGGTGGGCGCCCTGAAAACTGAACACTGCTCGGGTCATTTCACCTCGAGTAATTCGACCTCGAAGATCAGCGTGGCATTCGGTGGAACGAGCGGCGCATAGCCTTGAACCCCGTACGCGAGTTGCGGCGGAACGATGAGCTTGCGCTTCTCGCCGACTTTCATCATGCCGACGCCCTGGCTGAAACCAGGCACAAAGTTGCTGAGCGGCAGCGTGTAGGGCTTGCCCTTGTCGACGGAGCTGTCGAATTTCGTGCCGTCGTGGAGCCAGCCGGCGTAGTGGACGGTCACGGTGCTGGCGGGCTGCGGCGAGGCGCCACCGCCTTCTTTCAGCACGACATAGCGGACGCCCGAATCGGTGCTGGAGACCTTTTGCTTGGTTTCCCCCTCGACGCGCGCGACCGCGGCTTCGATATCCTTTTCAATATCGGCCGGCGTTTTGGCCGCGCCGGCGCGTCGCGCGGCTTCCACCTTGGCCTGGGCATCGCGCGCCGCGGCGTCGGACTCGCCGGCCTTGGCCGCGAGCGCCCGTTTGTCGTACTGGCCCACGATCGTCGCGGATTTGATCACGATCGGCGTGGCGGGCGTGGCCTTTTCGCCCATCGCATTGGGTGTGGGCGAGACCTCGGCGTTCTTGATTTTGTCGACCGTCTCTATGCCGTCGACCACCTTACCGAATACGGCATACCGTCCAGAATCCAAGCTGGCATTGTCGGCCACATTGATGAAGAACTGTGAAGTCGCCGAATCCAGCGCCTGCGTGCGGGCCATCGAAATGCTGCCGCGGACGTTCTTCAGGCCGTTGCCCGATTCGTTCTTGATCGGCGGCCGCAGGCCCTCTTTCTTGTCCTTGCCATCCTGGGTCATCCCACCGCCCTGGATCATGAAGGTCGGAATAATGCGATGGAAGATGGTACCGTTGTAGAAGCCCGACTCGACGTACTGCACGAAATTCTGCACGGTGATGGGCGCCTTCTCGCCGTCGAGTTCCAGAACGATGTCACCCAGCGAAGTCTCAAACTTGATGCGCGGGTGCAGACCGCCGCCGGCGGCCGAGGGCTCCTGAGCGAAGGCGCTGCCGCTCCGCGCCAGTAGCACGATGCACGGGATCAAACGCAACATGGAAATTCCTTTCGCAGAAACAAGGTTCATCTCGAATCGAATCCGCGCCGCGCTCACCATCAGGCGGGCCGAACAAACGAGGGGGGAAGTATAGCGGGTGCCCGCGAACGGCGAAACGGGGTGGCATGGGCAAGCGATAAGCCGTCCGCGCGGAAGCCGGATGTGCCTCGGGTTTGGCCGGCGGCAGCCAGTATGCAGGCCCGGCCCCTACCTAACGGGAGGGGTTCTGATTGGGACCGGCGGCTGACGCTCCAAGACGAGCGGCCTGCGCGCCGTGCGCGGCCGCTTCGTCGTGGCGGCCGAGGCTTTCGAGCACTTCGGCGCACATCTCGTGGACCTGCGCGTCATTCGGACGCAGCTTCAGGGAGGCCTCCAACTGCTGCACGGCCGCTTCGGGCTTCCCGAGCTTGAAATAGACGTAACCCAGGATGTTGCGCGTCTCGACCTGATCGGGCTTGAGCCGCGCGGCTGCTTCAAGCTGCACGGCGCCCTCGTTGAGCTGCCCAACATTCACCAGTAGCGAGCCGAGCGCCAGGCGGA
>DASXUA010000207.1:0-4020 GCA_036505095.1 Phycisphaerae bacterium | reverse complement strand
GGGCACAAGGCCCGACGCTACAGGACTCAGGACTGCTGTCGTTTGGCGCGACTTCCTCTGGCCGCTTGATCAGCCGGCTCCGCCGCTGACCTTCGAAGAAGTTCCCTTCGACCATCCGCTGTTCATCATGTATTCCTCCGGCACGACCGGACTCCCCAAATGCATGGTGCACGGCCACGGCGGCACGCTGCTCCAGCACATGAAGGAGCTGATGCTGCACTGCGATCTGCGCCGCGACGACACCATCTTTTACTTCACGACTTGCGGCTGGATGATGTGGAACTGGTTAGTGAGCTCGCTCGGCGTGGGCGCCGCGGTCGTGCTCTACGAGGGCAGCCCGACCATCATGGGGGGCGGGCGTCCCGCCCGCCTCAGTACCGCCAGTGTGTCCGTGGCCAGCGAGACGCCCGCCCCCCAAGACCCCGCGCGTCAGTGGCGCATGGCCGAGCGGCTGCGCATCTCCGTTTTTGGAACCAGTCCGAAATTCATTGCGGCCTGTAAGAAAGCGGAACTGCACCCCGGCCGCGACTTTGATCTATCGGCGCTGCGCTCCGTGCTCTCGACCGGCTCGCCTCTAACGGCTGAGGAATTTCGCTGGGTCTATGACGACGTCAAACAGGATCTGCAGCTTTCCAGCATTTCCGGCGGCACGGACATCATTTCGTGTTTCATGCTGGGCAACCCCATGCTGCCGGTGTATGCCGGCGAAATCCAGTGCCGCGGGTTGGGCATGGACGTGCACGCCTTCGACGAGAACGGCCAGCCGGTAATCGGCCAGAAAGGCGAACTGGTCTGCACCGCGCCGTTCCCCTCGCGGCCGGTCTGCTTCTGGAATGACCCGGATCGCGAAAAATACCGGAAAGCATACTTTGATTACTATTCACCCATCGCCGGCTCGGCGGGAGCCTCGCCCTCCCACTCGGCCTCACCTGTTTGGCGGCACGGCGATTTCATTGAGATTACGGGACACGGCGGCGTGATCGTCTATGGCCGATCGGATGCCACGCTCAACCCGGGCGGCGTGCGGATCGGCACGGCCGAAATCTATCGACAGGTCGAGGCCCTGCCGGAGATCCTCGACAGCGTCGTGGTCGGAAAGAACACGCCCGACGGCGATGTCGATGTATGTTTGTTCGTGGTTCTGCGGCCGGGCATGACGCTCGATGAACCTATGATCGGCCGCATCAAGAAGCAAATTGCCGACGGCACGACCAAACGTCACGTGCCGAAACACATCCGGCAGGTCACTGACATCCCGCGCACCATCAGCGGCAAGAAAGTCGAAATCGCCGTGACGCAGATTCTGCATGGCCAGGAGGTGCAGAACCGCGATGCGCTGGCGAACTCGGAAGCGTTGGACCAATTCCGCTTGTACGCGGCAGGCCTGTAGCCCAGACGTCGGAAATGCATTACGGGCAAGGATCGGCCTGTGCCCCGTTGTAGGGTTGGGGCGCGCCGCTTCCGTTGAGTTCTTGGACTATGCTCAGCAGATCGATCGTGTTGACCGCGCCGACGCGATCGATGTTGTAGCGCGCCAGATTGGCTGGCTGATTAGCGCTGCCATTGTTGATCGCTTGAACCAGCGCCAGCAGATCCTGCGTGTTTGAAAGATTGTCGAGGTTCACGTTGTGTGGATGGAAGCGGTACTGCACGTGCTGCCCGTTAGGGAACGTCAAGGTCGTGCAGCCCAGCGGCGGGATTCTTTGTGACAGCGCGACGGCGTACGTGTTGCCCGCTTGCGCCGTAACTGACGTGATCACCGGACAGGGACTGCGCGTGCAGGCGATCGCCACGTTGCTGCTCGTGGGCGCCGGCGAAGGAGCCGCGTCGAAAGTGATCAGAATCGGTGAGTACTGAATCGGGCCTTGGCTCGGCGTCCCGGCAGCACCGATACCTCCATTATTCTGGGTCTGCAGCACGTCCATGAACGGCTGCCCAGGCTGATAGGGATTGTTCGCCGACAGTGGCGGGTTGGCGGCGATGATGGTGGCCGGCGGTTCACACAATTCAATCGAATTGTTGTGGATGCAGCCGTTGCCCTGCAGGCAGACGGAGAAACAACTCGATTGCAGGCCGCCGATCACATGCACGTGCGTCCCGGCCGAGAATCCGCCCAGGTTGTCTAACACGTATGTCGCAATGCCCCCGTCCGGCTGAAACAGCAGACAGGGCACGCCCTGGACCAGCGTGCCGCAGCCGTCAAAACAGGTGTACACGACATTATTGACGATACCCGGGGCGAAAAACGGCGGGCACGCCATCGATTGCGAATAGTACGTGCCGCTGACGAATACGTGCTGGTCCGCGCCGAAGCCGCCGTTGTTCTGGAGAAAGAGATTGCCGCCGGCATCCGGAACGAACACGAAGCAGCCCTGCGGCCCAACCGTGATCATCCCGCAGGCCGAGTAGGTCATTCCATCCATCTGCGCGCGCACGCTCGCCGTCACGCTCATGAATGCGATCGAGACAACCGCCCACGGTCGTGATTTTCTGGGTGACATGGCATCGCTCCCTGAACCCCGAACCCTCTCTCACGGCCCCGTGAACGCCTCCTGAAACTCGGCCGCGTCCAGCAGATCGACGTCGATATCGTTGTCGCCGTCATCATCCGCGCAGCCCGGCGTCGCCAGTCCGCCGCCGGGACCGTTCAGGCAGCCAGCGAACGTGGCGAAGTCGAGCAGATTTACGTGACCATCCGCGTTGATATCGAAATCCGCCACCAGCGTCGTGAACGGCCCCTGGAAGGTGGTGTTGGTCAGCGTGGGCTGGATCACGAAAGTCAGCCCCGTAATGCCGGCCGGCAGTTGGTCCGGCGGAACGACAAAGGTCTGCTGCGCCATGACGAGTTGATCCAGCCGGACGATGCCCGGCATCGGGTTGGTGATGCGGCCGCTAAACGCCCCGGTCGCAACGCTGTCGATCGTGCCGCTGGACGTCGAAAGCCCCGTCGTCGAGTAACTGCCAGTCGTATGGAACATCGCCGCCGGAAAGTTCACCGCGCCGGTCGGTGCAATCGGCGACCAGAACGGCTGCACGGCCGTAAAAGACAAGTTGTTGACGTTCACGTTCAGTGTCTGACATCCGATGAACGGCAGGCAGAAGAGTTGAAAGACAAAGGTCGTGTTCGCGAACGAGATGTGCATCGCATTGAACTGCACCGCTCCAAACGGCGGCGCCGTTGGCGTCAAGACCGCCATGGCCGTGCCGGTCGTACTCATCGTGCGCGTGTCGTCATCGCTGCTGGTGCCCAAACTGGTCGAGATCGTCAGGATCACGTGAATCGTCGCCGTGCTCCCGGCGGGCGTAACCATGTTCGACTCGCTGGCTTCCTGCGCCAGCGACAGCGGCGCGATTGCCGCACAGGTTCCCAAAACCGCGAACAGCCATTCCTTGGACATGATCCCACTCCGCAGACCGCCGCGGACCCCGCGGCGCACCGTAGCATAACCGACCCTCCGGTTGAACTACAGGCAGACCGGCCGGGCTCGGTCGGCGGGCCTGCCTCACTGCGTCGGGACGGGCACTAACGGAGTAGCCGATCTCGAATCACGGCACTGGCACAGCCCGCCAACCTGGCGCAGTACGACATCGAGCGGAGCGCGGGCACCAGTCCGGCCGTGCGGAACTCCGGGGGGAGGTGGCCGCTCTGCTGGCTGACGACTTCGTCGAGATCGGGAGTTCGGGCCGTGTTTTCACAAGGGCAGCGATCATCGAGACCCTGCAACACGAGGCGCCCGCTGATCGAGGCTTGACCGAGTTCCGCGCCAAGCTTCTGGCGCCGGGCGTTATGTTGACTACCTATCGCGTGGTCGCGCGGCGCCCGTCAGACGGGCAGACAAGCTGTGCGTTGCGAAGCTCGATCTGGAAGCTGCGGGATGGTCGCTGGCCGATGCACTTTCACCAAGGCACGGTGTCTCACGACTCTTGATGCACCGCGCTCGCTACCTCGCCGACGATACCGATCGCGCCTGCGGGGTCGGACCTAGTCGCCTGGATCCGCCAGCGCCGCATGACGCATGT
>DASXUA010000206.1:0-2229 GCA_036505095.1 Phycisphaerae bacterium | reverse complement strand
CAACGCGGCCTTGCTCCTGCTGCCCCTCATTCTGCTGGGGAGCTACACGGCGCGCAAGGCGTCGCGGGGCCGGCAACTCGCCGTCGCTGGCTTGAGCGTGCTGGTCATCGCGGTGCTGAGCGTTCTTCTGCTGCGCCAGCGCCCGGTCAACTTCGACCGCTTCAGATACAAGGAACGCGCCGCCGCCGCGGCGCCCGATGATTGGATGGTCTTCCCGCCGATTCGCTTCAGTCCGACGAGCAGCGAACGCGAGCCAGCGCTGGCACCAGCTTCCCGGCAGCACCCGCTGGGCACCGATGCGATCGGCCGCGACGTCCTGGCGCGCATTATTCACGGCGCGCGCATTTCGCTGGCCATCGGGATTGCGTCGGTAGCTGTCGCCATGCTGATCGGTGTCACCATCGGCGCAATGGCCGGCTTTTTCCGTGGCTGGGTCGATGCCCTCATTATGCGGGTGGTCGAGATTTTTCTGTGTTTTCCGGTGCTGGTCCTGATCCTGACGCTGCTGGCGTTCTGGCAGCGCGGATCGTTTTTGGTCATCATGCTGGTCATCGGCCTGACCGGCTGGACGAAAGCAGCCCGGCAGGTGCGCGGCGAATTCCTCCGCCAGCGCTCGCTGGATTATGTCGCGGCCGCCGCGGCGCTGGGCATCGCGCCGCTGCGGATCGTGTTCGTGCATATTCTCCCGAACGCGATCCAGCCCGCACTGGTCACGGCCACGTTCGGAGTCGCCGCCGCCATTCTGGCCGAGAGCACGCTAAGTTTTCTGGGATTGGGCGTCCCGCCGCCGGCCCCAAGCTGGGGCGGCATGCTCTACGACGCCAGCCGCTACGTCGCTCATCATCCACAGCTCGCGCTCTGGCCGGGACTGGCGATCTTCGTCACCATCGTGTCATATAACCTCGTGGGCGAGGGCCTGCGCGACGCCTTGGATCCCCGATTGCGGCGACAGGAGAGATAAGAGCGCGCAAAGGCGCAAAGCCGCAAAGCTAAGATCAGTTCTTCTTTGCGTCTTTGCGCCTTGGCGCGAGAAAATAGCTCGCAGATGACCGCGCCGCACGACAACCTGCTGCTCGAGGTGCGCGACCTGCGCACGGAATTCGCCACCGACGAAGGCCTGGTACGCGCCGTGGACGGCGTGAGCTTCTCCGTGACGCGCGGAAAAGTGGTCGCGCTGGTCGGCGAAAGCGGCTGCGGCAAGAGCGTCACGGCGCTTTCGATCATGCGGCTAATCCCCTCGCCGCCAGGCCGCATCGCCAGCGGTCAAGTCTTATTCCACGACGCTGCAACCCTCGATCTCGTCACCCTGCCCGAATCGCAGATGCGCCGCCTGCGCGGCAACCGCATCGCCATGATCTTCCAGGAGCCGATGACCTCGCTGAATCCGGTTTACACGATCGGCGACCAGATCGTCGAAGCCATCGAACTGCACCAGCACATCAAGGGCAAACCGGCCTGGAGCCGCGCCGCGGAAATGCTCCGCAAAGTCGGCATCCCCGCCCCCGAGCGGCGCGTGCACGAATATCCGCACCAGCTCTCCGGCGGCATGCGGCAGCGCGTCATGATCGCTATGGCCCTCGCCTGCAACCCGTCGCTGCTGATCGCCGACGAGCCCACCACCGCCTTGGACGTGACCATCCAGGCCCAGATCCTCGATTTGCTGCGCGTTCTGCAGCATGAAACCGGCATGAGCATCCTGATCATCACCCACGACCTGGGTGTGGTGGCCGAGATCGCCGACGAAGTCGCCGTGATGTATGCCGGCAAAGTGGTCGAGCGCGCTGACGTGCACGAACTCTTTGCGCACCCACTGCATCCCTACACGCAGGGGCTGCTGCGCTGTATGCCGAGGTTGAGAGTTCAGGGTTCAGGTCGCAGATCCGCCGTGTCGCAGATCCGCCGTGGCGGGGCGGAGTTCCGGGCTCAAGATTCCACGCCGCGGCGCCTGGACGTCATTCCGGGTACCGTGCCGAACCCGCTAGATTTTCCGCCGGGGTGCCGCTTCCACCCCCGCTGCCCGCTGAGCGCCGAGCGCGCCGCACGCGCTGTAGCGTCGCCTCTCGCGGGCGGCGCCGCCGGCGATGCTCGTCCCACCATTCAGGTCAGCCGCGCCGGCGAGCCCGTCACGGTGCTGGCGCGCTGCGTCGAGCCCGTCCCCGAAGGCGGCGGCGACCCGCCGCTGCGCGAACACCGCCCGCGCCACTTCGCCGCCTGCTGGGAGATCGACCA
>DASXUA010000205.1:0-2310 GCA_036505095.1 Phycisphaerae bacterium | reverse complement strand
TCATCGCATCTGCTCTACGAGATCGAACCGATCTGCGATCTCATCGGCATTCTTGAGGATGGCCGGCTGTTGCGCGCCGCGCCGACCGAGGATCTGCGCCAGCAGGTCAAGCGCATCGTTCTCAGCGTATCGGAGTCGGCGCTGCCGGTCGCCGTGCCCGGGCTGCTGGACGTGCAGATTCACGGCCGCGCGGCCGCGCTGGTGACCGAGAATCTGCCTGGTGCGCAGACCGCACTAGCGGCCGCCGCACTGAATCACGCAGAGGTCGAGGACCTGAACCTCGACGAAATCTTCGAAGCTTACGTCATCGGCCGGCGCAGCGGCGGACCGTTCAGCGCAACCCGCGCAGCAGAGGCGGTGCCCGCATGATGCGCGCCTTGCTATGGAAGGAATTTCACGAGCAGGCCGGCCGCTGGCTGCTGGCCACGATGCTGCTGGCTGGTACGACTTCGCTGCTGATCCATGCACGGCTGATCTCCGTCCGCGAAACGTCGGTGGCGGTTCTGCTGCTGGGCGGCATGCTGCTTTCGATGGTGTTGATGATTGGTCCATTGCCTTCCGAATCCAGCAATAACACGCTGGAATTCCTGCTTGCGATCCCCGCGCGCCGAGGAACGATTCTGTTTGCCAAGTGGCTCACCGGCCTGCTATCGATCGTCGGCATGTACACGGCGACGTGCATCGTCGGGCTCACGACGGCCTGGTCGGTCGGCTTGGATGGCACCTGGATGCCGAAGATCGCGGCGCCGCTCTGCATTACGATGGCCGCCTACCACTCGCTCTTCTTTCTCGCACTGCCACCCGGGCGACACGAACTCGACGCCGCGATTTATGCCTTCTTTCTCGGAATCCTTGCGATGCTTTGGTCAGCAAGCGCGCTCAGCGACTCGCACGTTCTGGCGACGATCGGCATCTTCGGACCGGCCGTCCCTGCGTTCGCGGCCCTCTATTACAACTCGCCCGCGGCTCGTTCGGGCATGGAGCCTGGGCGCTTCGCCACCATGCTGCCGGTGGTGCTGGTGACCGCGCTGACCGTCCTGCTTTGGGTAGGCTTGCCCGCGGCATGGCTGCTCGGTTTGTTCAGGCGCAGGAGACCTACCTCATGATCCCGCTGATCTGGAAAGAGTGGCAGGAGGCCAAGCGACCCTTCGCGGGCGGGCTGATTACGCTGGCTTTGTTGCCGCTCATAATGATTGTGATCTATCGGTTTGGGTTTGAAAAGGAATGGCTCTTCGGAACCGGCACGCTGCTGACCGCCTTCTTCGGGCCGCTCATCGCCGCCACCTGGGGGGCGCACGTGATCTGCCACGACCTGGCGTCGCCGCGCGGCCGATTCCTGTACGCGCAGCCGGTGCGGCCGGCGAAGGTGATCGCTATCAAGCTGGCCGTGGCCACTCTGCTTGTTTTGGGCCTGATCGTCATCGCGTGTTCGATTGATCTGCTCGGTTGGCGGCTTACTCACCACGGCGACTCTAACGAAATCTTTCCGGGATCGGCCGCGGCTGTATCGTATCTGTTCGGCATCATCGCCACGTTGGCCGCCGCTTCGCTGACGGCCATCATCTTCAAAAAGCTGGTTCCCGCGCTACTGGTTGCCCTTGCAGCCGCTGCCGTCTTGCTGGTTGCCCCAATGATCTGGGCCGGCGCGCTGCTGGGGCCGCAACGCGGCTGGGAATCCTTTTTGGGCGCAACGGTCGCGGCGGCGGGCGCGGTTCCACTACTTTTCGGTGCGGTCTGGGCCGGGCGCCGACCCGAGCGCTCGCCGCTGTCGCTCAAGCCGCTCGCCTGGGGCGGGGCAGCCCTGTTCCTGGTGGCGACGGCTTCGATCACGCGCACACTCGGCAACAATACATCGATCACTTATCAGACTGGCGCGTGGGGGTTTCAATACTACGGCGTGTGGAGCATAGGCGATTCTCTGAGCTGGCTCAGCAATGGATTCCATCTACTAACACTCGGAGACGACGGAATACCACTGGGAAGGGATCGCGTTACGGCGGCGGTGCTCGACGCTGAATTGGTGATCGGGCGCGTTCAGCCGTATAGCAACGGTCTGGACATTCTGCTGGAGTCGCAACCGCGCCGCGTCGAGGAACGAAAGTCGAAGTTGGTCCGCCTGCCGCTGTTCGGGCCCGATGCCGGAAAGCTGCGCGTGCTGCTCAATTCCGGTCCGCTGAATGGGTGGGTGTCGACCGATGATCGGCTTGTCCGCATGGGTGTGCAGTTCGAGCGCGGGCCCGTCGGCCATATGGTTGCCCTTACGCTAGATATCTTCTCGCTTGATGACAGCGAGCCCCGGCCCACCGGATC
>DASXUA010000204.1:0-2345 GCA_036505095.1 Phycisphaerae bacterium | reverse complement strand
GCGCAGCATGTAGGCGTTCTGCTGCACCGGCGCGGCGGCGCTGGCTTGCAGTTTTAGCGCCATCGCGGCCAGGTCGAGTTTGCCGTCTGCCGGCCGGCGGATCTGCACCGCGTCGCGGCCGCACAGCACGCTGGTGGTGCGGCCCTCGCGGCCTTCAAGGTAATCGAAGCGCGCCTGCCGGCAGCAGGGGCAATCGCCCTTGTCGCGCGCGGAATCGACCTTCAGATTGATGAAACGCCCGCTCCAGGCATCGATGCTTACCAGGTTCCGGTTCACCGCGTCAGTGGCGCCGGCTAGAATCTTCAGCGCCTCCAGCGATTGCAGGCTGGCGATCAGGTTGACGACCGGACCGAGCACGCCGGCCGTGTCGCAGGTCGGGTTCATTTCGGGCGGCGGCGCCGTCTCAAACACGCAGCGTAGGCAGGGCGTCTGGCCCGGAAGAATCGGCATCATCAATCCGCTGGTGCCGATCACGGCGCCGTAGATCCATGGACGCTGCGTTTTGATCGCCAGATCGTTGATCAGGAAGCGCGTTTCAAAGTTGTCGGTGCCGTCGAGCAGGAGCTGCGCGCCTTCGGCCAAACGCTCGATATTCGTATGGTTCACATCCGTCACGAGCGCTTCGACGGTCACGTGCGAATTCATGCGTGCGAGCTTGCGCCGCGCTGCTTCGGCCTTCGGCAGATTCGCGGCGATGTCGTCCTCATCGAACAGCACCTGCCGCTGCAGGTTATTCAATTCAATGAAATCCCGATCACAGATGCGCAGGTGCCCGACGCCCGCGCGCACCAGTGTCTCCGCCAACACCGACCCCAGCGCGCCGCAGCCTACGAGCAGCACGCGCGCATCCAACAGACGCCGCTGGCCGGACTCGCCGATGCCCTCTACCAGGACTTGGCGCGAGTAGCGCGAGAGGTCGGATTGCCGATTTCCAAGTTCCCAGTTTGGATCAGGCATGGTGAGCAGTGGCTTATTGGTCGGGACCGGCCTTATCCGAGGGAACATCGCCGAACAGCGGCAGCCCGCCGGCGGTGACCGTCGGGCGGGTCGCGCCGCGCAGGCGGCGGAATTCGTTCAGGCTGTTGCGGCCCGCAAAAACAAAAATGGCGCCGAAGATGATGTAGAGAACGTGATTGGATCCGCCTTGAATCAGCATGAGTCCGCCGCCCAGTGCCAGTCCCACACCGATCAGAACTGATAATGCGCCATCGACCGCCAAGCCGATAAGAGTGCCGATCACCAGGAGCACGCCAGCCAGCAGCAACGAGAACCCGCCGATACGCATGGTGTAAACCAGAATGTTCCCGCCGATCAGCCAACTACCGGATTCGCTGGCACTGCTCGGAGGTTTCACTTGGAATCCAAAGTAGAGCAGCAAGGCGGCCGCGATAAAGGCCCAGAAAGCGCTGTTGCGGATCTGCCTGAGAGTGTCGGGGGCCAGCGCGTTGTCCTCAGGCGGCTGGCTTGTTATAGCCATTATCGGCTCCGTTGTTGCGGCGCACGGGCTGGAAGCCCGCGCCACGACCTGAACCCTGAACCCCGAACCCTGAACCCTTGCTCACGGCATCACGAACGTATGCTGCGGGTGCCGCACGGTCAGCACCGGACAGGGGGACTTGCGCACCAGCTTCTCGGCCGTGCTGCCCAGTAGCACGTGTGACAATCCGCCGCGCCCATGCGTGGCGATGACGATCAGGTCGATGGTGTTCTCGCGCGCGTAGCTGATGATCTCTGCGAAGGGCCGGCCCATGACCACCGCGGTAACCGGCGGGAATTTCAAGCCGAGCAGATGCTCGTCGGCGAAGCGTTTCATCTGTCCCTCGGCCATGCTCATCAGATCCTCGACGGCCGGACCGATCGGCGTGCTTTCGGGCCCAAGTGCGGTCCAGTATTGCCCAGCCTCGTCGACCACGTGAACGCAATAGAGCTGCGCGTCGAAGATCGATGCGAACTCCCGCGCGTAGGAGAGCGCCAGCAGCGACAGTTCCGAAAAATCCGTGGGGTAAAGGATTTTGGCGATCTTGATGGCCATCGTCAGGCAGACTCCGGCGGCGTCGTCAGAGAATGGTAGACTAGCGATACCCGGCCGGGTCGTCAAACGAGCCTACACCGGGTGGCATGTCGGCCGCAGGCCGATCCGCCCGTGGCGGACATGGCTACCCGGCTAAAGCCGTGAAGCCATGCCACCGAGCTCTGCTAACCATTGACGGCACGGCTCCGTTGCTTGACGGGCCAGCATGCGGGTCTATCATCGGCGCATGATCGCGCTGCCGGTTCTTGCGCCGCCGAAAACGTCGCGTCGGCTGCCGGCATGGTTGAAGCGGCCGCTGCCGGGCGGGGACACG
>DASXUA010000203.1:0-1842 GCA_036505095.1 Phycisphaerae bacterium | reverse complement strand
ATCACGCGCCCCTTGCCAAACTCATGTTGCTTGACATCCTGACGGTTGCCGTCGCCCCAGACTTCGTCGGCCAGTTTGCGCACCAGTGCGTCGCCAGCGCCGTAATCGCTCAGGCTCGGCGAGTGCGCTGGTTTCGGACCGATGATCGTGGCGCCCGCGTCGACGAGATCGCGCAGCTTCGTCAGCAGCTTGGGCGTCATGAAGCGCGTGTCGGGCAGGACCAGCACGCGGTAGCGCATTCCATCGGGCAGCACAAGCCGTTGGTCCTTCACCGACATGCGATTCAGCAGCACGTCCGCGTTGCAGGCATCGTAGTCGTAACCCTTCGCCTTCAAGGCCGGCACAAACGGCGCATCATTAGGCGCCGCTTCGCCCGCGAAGAGACACACGTCCGCCGCGAACCGCCCCTGCTGCAAGAGATATTGGCAGCGCGTCAGGTAGCGAACCCACGCCGCGCTCTGCTTCCACCAGGTGTTGGTGCGCTCGAAATGCGTGCCCCATTGGCCCATCGTCATGCCCGGGAACTTGTCCAGCCACGGCTGATGCGCATAGCGATGGATGATGCACCGGTTGATCCCTGCACAGTACATCAGATCGCCGACAGCCTTCAGAGTGAACGGATGGTTCTGCCAGCGGCCGCGATTCGGATCCGCGGTGAAGGATTCCGCGCCGATGATTTTCCGGCCGTAAGTATGCGCGACCGATGCGGCCAGCTTGCACGAATTGCTCTCGCCGCCGCCCACCCAGAACTCACCCATCGGAATGTCGGCACTTCGTCCTGCCTGCAGGCACTCGAAGGGTCCATCATAGGGCTCGATGGAGGCCAGCATTCCCGCGCGATGGCAGAGTTCCGTGAAATAATCGTAATAGTTGTCCGTGAAAAGATCGGCGATCGTGCGCCGCAAATCCCAGAGAAATCGTTCAGAAATCTCACCACTGTCCACCACGCGCCCGGTCAGCGTTGGCAGTAAAAGCAATGGGTCGTAGCCGCGGCGTGTCTTGAATTCTTCACGGAAATGTTCCGTCCAATTCTGGTGCCCGACTTCGTAGCTGTCGATCAGGCAATTGTGCAGGGCTTTGCCCGCCAGCGGCCCGAGGTCTTCGACAATTTTGCCCATCATACCGGCCCAGTGCGCGTCCAGCGCCGCGCGGCTGAGCTTATCGCATTCCAGACCGCGTCCGGAGACCGGCGCGGGATGGTTCTGCTGGCCCGTGGGCGTGTAACCGATACGCAGGATGGTCCACGCGCCGCCTGGCACATCCCACGTGAGGCGGCCAGCGCGATCCAGTTTGCTCGTGAGATCGACGATGCTTTCCCGTTTCAGAACTGCCTCGGGCGGAAATGCATCCGGCGCCGGCTGTTGACCGTACCGGAATTCGTACCCGGCCTTGGCTTTGATCTCCGCAATTCGGTGCTGATCGTCGTGCGGCGTCGGAAACGCCAGCACGGCGATATCGCGGTAGTAGTCGCGTCGCGTCTCCGGCTGCGGCAAAACCTCCGCAAACGCCGTCGGACCAGCGACATGGACCTCGCTCGTCACAACCATCTGCATGGCGTGCTCGGGCGTGATCCATGGCCCGCCGCTACTGGACCAGCCGGCGCAGTTATGGATGCACAGCTTCAGTCCCAGCCGGTCGGCCTCGCTGACAGCATGCTTGAGCAATTCGCGCCACTCAGGGCTCATGAAGTCAACCGGTCCGTCCGGAATGTCCTCGGAGACGTTGAAGATCTGCGCCCCTCCCAGCCCGATCTGTTTCATCGCTTCCAGATCGGCCGTGATGCCCTCCTTCGTGATGTTGCCATTCATCCAATGCCACCAGGTGTGCGGCCGCGCAAGGTCG
>DASXUA010000202.1:0-2102 GCA_036505095.1 Phycisphaerae bacterium | reverse complement strand
CAATGGGCTCCTCCGCTGACCTGAGAAGGCTTCTGGTTGTGTACGGGCGACAGGACGTCCTCGAGTTCGACCGTGGGATGATCCAGATCGGTCCGTGGGATCGAGACACTCGGGCTCCGAGATGGGGCGACATGATTCCGGGGGGTGTGCTCTCAACGATCGCTCCAGGCAGACAGCGAGGTCGGGGTCGGGAGAAATGATCAGCCCAAT
The DNA here is from genome assembly GCA_036505095.1 of Phycisphaerae bacterium. Classification (GTDB taxonomy): domain Bacteria; phylum Planctomycetota; class Phycisphaerae; order UBA1845; family UBA1845; genus DASXUA01. Next base: position 1,892 of record DASXUA010000202.1, on the reverse strand, counting down.
CGCTCGAACCAGCCGGTTTTCGGCAACGAACCCACCAACGGGCGGACGTAGTCCCGGAAGCTGCGGTTGATGTTGTTGCCGTCTTCATGAATGTACTCGGGCGGCAGCGTCTTGGTCTTCGGCGGAACATCGGGAGCGACGGCCGCCAGTGGCACCAGGCGCGTGCCGACCGCGTAGGTCGTGCCCGGCAGCCGCACCAGTGCCACGCTGCAGCCACAAGGGCCCTGCACGCTGTAACTGACCGCCATCTGGCCGACCAAACGCGCCTCAAATGCATCGACCTCGCTCTGCAAGCCGGCGAAGGAGCGTTGCAGATAACCGAACGTATCGGCCCGCACGCGCGCCACTTTTTCAAAGCGATTGCGGATCACGCCCGCCAGATAGTCGGCCAACGATCCGGAGCCGATGCCGAGCTGCAGGTTGCCAAACGCGTCGCGCTTCAGCTTCTTGTCCTGCTGCAGGACCGAGACCTTCTCGACCCACAACTCGCCCGTATCCGTGGCGATGCCTTCGGAAACGGCCACGACGCAGCGGCCGATGCGATCGAGCACAGCGCCGACATGCGCCACGAAGCGCTCGATCGCGAACGGCCGCTCCGGCACATAGATCAGATGCGGACCATCGTCCTCGCGCTGCTGCGACAGGATGCTGGCCGCCGTCAAAAAGCCGGCCCGCCGGCCCATCAGAATGTTGATCTTAACCCCCGGCAGCGCGCGGTTGTCGAGGTCATCGCCCATGAAGGCCTGCGCCACGAACTTCGCCGCCGTTCCATACCCCGGGCAGTGATCCGTCACCAGCAGGTCGTTATCGATCGTCTTGGGAATGTGGATCACGCACAATTCGTAGTGCTGATCCGCGGCTATGCGGCTGACGGTGCGGGCCGTCTCGGCGCTGTCATTGCCGCCAATGTAGAAGAAGTAACGCACGTCGCGCTTGCGAAAGGCCTCGAGCAGCCGCGCGCAGTAATTCTCATCCGGCCGGTCGCGAGTCGCACCCAGCGCCGCACCCGGCGTGACCGCCACCAGCGACAGCATTTCGCTCGGCTGCCGCTTGAGATCGATGTAATTGTCATCGACGATGCCGCGCAGGCCGTGCAGCGCGCCGAGCAGATCGCGCAGGTGCGCGTATTTGGCGCTTTCCTGTATTACGCCCACCAGCGATTGATTCACGACCGCCGTCGGCCCGCCGGCCTGACCCACGACGGCTGTTCCTGAAAAATTGCCCATAATTCTCCGATGGGCGGCACGGCCAAGCAGCCTTATCGCTTGGCCGTGTCTGCCCCGCCTTCGCACGGGCAAACAAAAGGCCGTTTGCCCGTGCCACCCAAACCCATTACCATTCCCGAATTCTACCCGCGTGGCGGTCACGCGCGTATGCGAGGACCAAAGTGCGAAACCCAAGCTGTTGCCTGGGGATACTGCTGCTGTCGGTGACGGCCGGATGCCGCCACGAGAGGCCGAACGCCAACTCGGCCAACGCCGGCGCGCGCGCACCGACCCTGCGCACCGCCCACCGCTCGGAAATCACCATCGACTTTCCGCCCCAACTGCGGGTGGCCGACGATTCCGTCAACGACTTCGTGCACAACGTGCTGGCCACGTGCGCTTCGGGCGACTACGACCGCTTCCGCAAGCTGTGGAGCGCGCGCGAGGACCCGTTCCCGCGCGACCGCTATGAGCGCGCCTGGCGCAGCGTCCGCAAAGTCACGCTGCTGCAACTGCAAGCCCGGCGCAACGCGCGCGACGGGCAACTGGTGTATGTCGTGCACGCCACGGCCGAGTTGGATCCGTCGGTCCCCAAGTCCGAGCGCGAGATCGTGGTCGTTCTCATTCGCGAGGACGAGGCCTGGCGGCTGATCAAGCCGCCCAAGCACATCCGTCAGGAGATCCTGG
>DASXUA010000201.1:0-1517 GCA_036505095.1 Phycisphaerae bacterium | reverse complement strand
CACTGCAGCATCTCGCCCAGCATGACCACCAGGCGGTCCAGGGACCGGCTGGCCGCCCACCAGGCCGCGTCGATACACACGCTGCCGTTCAAGTGGTTGATGTTCGGGTGCCAGATCGGCGTCAGCCATTTCATGCCTGGCCAGCGCTGCGGATATTGGTTGTGCAGGTAGATCTCCACCTGATGGTGCTCGGCAAATATGGGATTGCCCTGGCGGTCGACGTTGGAGATGCTCTTGCATTTGAAAGTGACGATGTAGCGCTCGGGCGGCAGGTTGGGCCGGGTCGAGATGGCTTTGAACGAGATCAGGTCGCTGCGCGAAACGAGCTCCATCATCAGGTCGTAGTCGCCGCGCAGGCGCCGCATGCGCGGGCTCTCGCCCACCATGCTGCCTCCGGCGGTGATGTCTGCCGTCAGCATCAACCGGTCCCCTTCCGGGATGCCGGCCGCGGCCAGGGTCTCATCTTCTTTCAGCTCGCGGCCCAGCGCCTTGCTGTCGACGCGGTACGCCATCGGCCGGCCGTCCGGACCGGTGGTCGGCAATTCGAGGAGCGTGGTCAGCTCCATCAGGAGGTCGCGGACCATCACATCGTCCGGGACTTCGGCCGTGCGGGCGCCGCCGCTCGGCATGATCAAGGTAATGTTCATGTCAGACATAATAAATACCTCTCAAAAATTAGGTGTTCAGATGCGGCACCTGGCAGACGCCGGTGATTGCCCAGCAGTCCGCGTGATGCAGCGTATGACAGACTTCACATTCCTTGGTCCCGCGCGGATCGCTTCGCATCACGGGCTCAAGACAATACGGGCAGCGATGGTCTTCGACCACGGCCAGTTGCACTTGCGGACGGCGGCGGAACAGCCCGTTGCGGCGCGAACGCGCGACGGGGGCCGCGGCCTTTTGGAAGCTCAGAACCGGACGGCGAGAGACGCTGCGCCCGCTCCCGACGGAATTGGCGCGCACCCGCGCCTTCGGCCAGATCGACCAGCCGCGCGATGGTTGGATGCGCGACGCTCCGGCGGCTGACGTCCGGGGCACCGCCCGGCTGACGGGCCGCGGCGACGCGGCGACGGTTCGGACGGACGTGGCATGCCAGGCTCGCACCGCGATCCAGGCCGTGTCGATGCCGATCACCAATTGCGTCACGTCGAGCCAGTCCGCCGTGGGCCGGCCGAATTCAAGCGGGCCGATACCGACCTGCCAATCGGTGAAGTAGCCGAGCACACCCAGCCCCACAACCACGATGGCCGCCGCAGCGGCACCGCGTACGAACCAGTTCTGATTGCGCAAGACCGTGCGTACGCCTAGGCCGGCGATCAATCCCAGGCCGACGTCAGCGAAGAAAGTGAAGAGCAAGACGGGAAAATCCGGTCTCTGCCGGAACAACAGCACCGCGCCGAGCGCCGCGGCGGTGACGAGCAGGAACAACAAGATCAACTTGCGCAGCAAGTGACTGGGCTCTCGGTCGGCTGAAGAAGGATAGGTGCGGCTCATCGTTGCAAAAGGTACGGACATGG
>DASXUA010000200.1:0-2312 GCA_036505095.1 Phycisphaerae bacterium | reverse complement strand
GAACGTCGGATCGCCCGTGACGGTGCGGCCGTGTTGGTACCGCCCCGAGATGTCCGAGAAGTTCCCATCGAGCTCGTAGTGCGCCGTCAGCCCGTCGGTGTTCGTCGGAGCGATAGTGTCCGCGAACGTCTTTTCCCACGTCTTTTCCCACTCGATCTGCAGCGGCGCCACGACTCCGTCTTCAAGCGCCGACTCCGCCGCCTTGATCGCCGCACGGAGCTCGTCGAGCCGGGCTTGTTGATCCGGTGACGGCAGTTGCAGCACCGGCGCGGCGTTGCCGGTCCTGCCGTCGAGGCCTTGCTCCGGCACGGTATTGAAGAAGGCGAAGAACTGGTAGAACTCCTTGTGGGTGATCGGATCGAACTTGTGCGAGTGGCACCGCGCGCACCCCATCGTCAATCCCATGAATGCCGACGAAGTGGCCTCGACGCGATCGATGACGTACTCGACCTGATACTCGTCGGCGATCGCCCCGCCTTCGAAGTTGATCATGTGGTTGCGGTTGAAGCCGGACGCAATCTTCTGCTCGCGCGTGGCGTTCGGGAGCAAGTCGCCGGCCAGTTGTTCGATCGCGAACTGGTCGAACGGCAGGTTCCGGTTGAAGGCGTCGATCACCCAGTTGCGCCAGGGCCACATGCCGCGGAGGCTGTCGATGTGGTAGCCGTGCGTATCGGCGTAGCGTGCGGCGTCGAGCCACGGCATCGCCATGCGCTCGCCGTAGTGAGGCGATTGCAGCAGCGCATCGACTCGCTTCTCGTACGCGTCGGGCGATCGGTCGGCGAGGAAGGCGTCGATCTCGGCCGGCGTCGGCGGCAATCCCGTGAGGTCGTACGTCACGCGACGCAGCAAGGTCGTCCTGTCGGCCTCAGGCGAGGGCGTCAGTTGTTCACGCTCGAGACGCGCGAGGATGAACCGATCGATGGGGGTGCGCACCCACTGGGCGTCGCTCACCGCGGGCAGCTCGGGCCGCTTGGGCGGCACGTAGGCCCAGTGCGCATCCCACTTCGCGCCCTCGTCGATCCACCGGCGCACCAGGTCGATCTGCGTGCTGCTGAGCGTGTGCCCGGACTCCGGCGGCGGCATCCGCCGCAGCGGATCCTGGTTCGTGATGCGTTCGATCAGAAGACTTCCGGCCGCATTGCCGGGCACGATCACGCCGGCCTTGGCGAAGGCGCCTTCCCGAGTGTCGAAGTGAAACCTGGTCTTGCGCTGCTTCTCGTCCGGGCCGTGGCAGGCAAAGCAGTTGTTGCTGAAGATCGGCTGGATGTCGCGGTTGAAGCTCAGCGGCGGGGCGGTCGCTTGTTGGGCCGAGGCAAGCTCGGCCCCTACGTCCTCCTGCGTCCGCGCCGCCATGCTTGTTGCCGCGGCGATGGCGATGCCGACGCAGGAGGCTATGGCAACCGCCCGGGAGGCGCCGATGCCCATGCGACATTCTAGTGCCGATCGGGCGCCGACTTCGACGGCTACGAACAGGATGCAGCGAGCTGCTTGATCGAACGCGCCTTCACGCGGACCGGGTGATCCTGGACGCCGGTCACCGTAATCTGATGGCCGACGTGATCTTTCAGCTTCACCGTGGATGAGTCGCTGACCACCTCGATGTCCTTCTGGCTCTTCTTGATGAACCCAGTCTTCCAGCTGCGGCTGGTCGGCCCTACGTACCCCTGCAGATCGGTCAGGACGTACTTGCTGCCGTGGGCTTGCAGACAGCCGGTGAGGGTGGCCGTTGGAACCGATTTCGTCGCAGTCTTGTTCGTGAGCTTCTGATCCGCCTTCTGTTCAACGGCTGCAACGCTCGATTGCAGCGTCATAACGATGGCCAGGCACGCGGCCACGGCGCACGCCGACGTGATTCTTCGCATCATCTTTAATAGCTCCTTGTGGTTGCGAAACCGCATGTAGTGCAGGCCTTCAGGCCTGCCGGACGGGGCGGACCTGACGGTCCGCACTACATTTCCCCCCAGCACGAGCAAAGATGTTGCCGCCGGTCAAAAACGAGTTCTGCAGCCGTAATGGTGAACAGCCGTGCAGTTGCGTTGAGAGGAGAAGCGCCGCGAGGCAGAGACGATTACACTGTCGTCAGTTGATCACTATTTCTTCTGTGCAGATTCGAGCAGCCAGATCTCATCGCTCAGATGCTGGCTGTTGGTTGTAACCAGTCGGCTGCCATCCGACGACACATCAAACGGATAGTTCGTCCCGTAGAACGTCAACTGCTTGATCGCGCGCGCCGGGCCTCCGTTGAGCGGCGAGATGGTGATCTGCGCGTTGCCTTCGGCCGTCACCGTTTGATAGCCGATCTCTTTCCCATT
>DASXUA010000199.1:0-5852 GCA_036505095.1 Phycisphaerae bacterium | reverse complement strand
CAAGAAACGGCACGTACCGGCCATTGACGCCGCCGCGCTCGAACGCGTCGAGTCACGCGAACCGGGCATCGACGAGGTCTGGGAGCAGGAATGGCGCCGGCACCACCTGATGTACTGCCTCAAGCTGATCAAGAAGGAAGTCGCGCCGGATACCTATCAGGCGTTCGACTGCTATGTCCTGAAAGAGTGGCCCGTCGAGCGCGTCACCGAAGCCCTGGGCGTCTCGGCCAACAAAGTCTACGTGGCCAAGTCGCGCATCGAGAAGAAGCTTCGGGAGAAGATGCGCGAGTTGATCGGCGGTGAAGGTTGACCTGTCCAGCGGGCGGCTGATCGGAACCCCTCACGCCAGTGAGGGGTGACGCGCTACGGACGAGAATCCTCAGCGGACGACACTCCGCCCTGGCGGGCGGGTTCTGATACTCAGGCCGTGATCTTGTCTACAGTCAGGCGCAGGTATTGCTGCCGATGGCCCGCGCGGCGTTTGTAGCCCTTGCGGCGACGGAACTTGATGATGCGGATCTTGTCGCCCTTCACCACGCCACCGGCGGAGGCCGTGACGCGCGCCCCCGGCACATAAGGCCGACCGACCGTCACCGCCGCGCCGTCGCCCACCAGCAGAACGTGGTCAAATTCGAGCGTCTGGGTTCCCTCGGGCACGTCATGGAGCTGAACTTCGATCGTATCGCCCTCGGCAACCTTATACTGATGGCTTCCGTCTTCAATGATCGCGTACACGCGGCTGCACTCCTGTCCTGGCTTGGAGAACATCCGCGGCGAAGTCCGCGGAGTCACTTCCGAGCCCTATATTGTGGCGGGCATCTGGACCGGCGTCAAGCTTGGTGCCGGCTTGTGCGAGGGGGCCGAAAGCCGTTATCATGCGCTGGGGTTTGAGGCTGACCTGCATTACTCCCGGATCGAACATGAGAATGGCCAGTTTCCTGCTTCTGCTGGCGGGCACGCTCGCCGGATCGTCGGCCCGCCTGAGCGCGCAGCCGGCACCGCCGCGCGTCGAAATTGCGCAGGTGACGCTGCGCGAAATCCCGGCGACGCTATTGCTGGTCGCCACCGTGCAGCCCGCGCGGCGCAGCGTGATCGCCTCGGAAGTAGCCGGGTTGGCGATCGAAGTTCCCGTTCGCGAGGGCGATACCGTGCAGATCGGCCAGCTTCTTTGCCGGCTGAACGGCGACACGCTGGCGCTGGAATTGGCCGCAGCCCAGAGTCGCTTGCAAGCGCTCGAGGCCCGCGCCACCGAGCTGCGCAACGGCACCCGGCCGGAAGATATCACCCGCCTGAAGGCCCTGTACGAGGAAGCCAAAGCCACGCTCGAACGCTGGTCCTTCGAGATGAATCGCATCCGCAATCTCTACGGCGAGCAGGTCGCGGGCCAGAAGGAAGTTTACGAGACCCAGGCGCTGGTCAAAGGTGCCGAGCAGCAGGCCGAGGCGGCCAAGGCCATGTACGAGATGGGTTGCAAAGGTTCACGGCAGGAGGAGATCGATCGCGCCGTGTGCGAAGTGGCCGAGCAGACGAGCGTGGTCGCGCGTCTGCAGCGCAACCTCGAGAAAACCGAAATCCGCGCGCCCTTCGGGGCCATCGTCGCGCGCCTATCGACGGAGGTAGGCCAATGGGTGACGCAGGGTGGGCCGGTGGTGCAGATCGTCGATCTCTCGACCGTGCTGGTGCGCGTGCATGTGCCCGAATCGGCCGTTGGTTTTGCCGTCGCCGGCTCACCCGCGCAGGTGCTGGTCGACGCGCTCGGCCGGACCTTCGACGGCACCGTCAAGCACGTCATTCCGCAAGCGGATGAAGCAGCGCGGACATTTCCGGTCGATATTGAAGTGGCCAACGCGGACGGCGCGCTGAAGGCCGGCATGTTCGCACGTGCCACGGTTATCGCGGGACCGGCCCAGCCGCGCCTGGCCGTCCCGAAGGATGCCATTGTGCAGCGTCAGGGCGTCAACTATGTCATGATAATCCAACCCGGACCGAGCGGCACGCTGGCGGTGCCTCTGCCGGTCGAGTTGGGCGCCAGTTGCGAAACCTGGATCGCCATTGCGGCGCCGGGAATCAGCGAGAATTCGTCCGTCGTGGTACGGGGGAATGAGGGGATTTATTTGCCGACGCCAGTGACAGTAGCCGAGTGAGTCAGAACCCCCCACGCCAGTGGGGGACGTCGTCCGCGCGGCGAGCATGTTCGAAGCGCCGTGCGTCACCCCGCCCTGGCGGGCGGGGTTCTGATGTGACCATGGACATTATTCGCTTCGCCATCCAGAACCCTGTCAAGATCGCCGTGGGCGTGCTGCTGGCCTGCCTCTTTGGGCTGCTGGCGCTGGCGCAAATCCCCGTGCAACTCGTTCCGAACGTGGATCAGCCGCGCATCACCGTCACCACGCGCTGGGAAGGCGCCAGTGCTCAGGAAATCGAGCACGAGTTAGTCGAGCGGCAGGAGGAACAGCTCAAGAGCGTCTCCAACCTGCGGCAGATGACATCGCAATCGGTCGAGGGCCAGGGCATCGTCACGCTGGAGTTCAACGTCGGCGTGGACAAGGACGTGGCCCTGCGGGACGTCTCCGACAAGTTGCGCCAGGTCACGAACTATCCGCCGCAGATCGAAGAACCGACCGTCGTCGCCGCCGATGCGGCCATCGATTCGCCCATCGCCTGGATGATCTTCGACGCACCCGGCCAGGATGTCAGCACGCTCTATGACTTCGTCGACAAGCAGGTCAAGCCGATCTTGGAGCGGGCACCCGGCATCGCGTCGGTCGACATTTATGGCGGGCGCGAACGCGAGGTGCAAGTGCGTGTGGACGCCGCCAAGCTCGCCGCCCGCGGCATCTCGTTTCGCGAGCTGGAGGCGGCGCTGCGGCGCGAGAACGAGGACATTTCCGCCGGAACGATCGCCCAAGGCAAGCGCGATTACACCTATCGCACCATCGGCAAATACGAGCACGTCGAGCAAGTCGCCAATACCGTGATCGGCTATCAGGTCGGTGGACCAGTTTACGTGCGCGACGTGGCCACCGTCGTGCACAGTTTCAAGAAGAGCCGCTCCTTCGTGCGCAGTTTGGGGCAGCCGGTACTGGCGCTGCCGGCGCGGCGCGAGACCGGCGCCAACGTCATCCAGGCGATGGAGGAACTCAAGAAGCAGATCGCCAAGGTCAACCGCGAGGTGCTCGCCCCGCGCGGGATGTCGCTGGGATTGACGCAAGTCTATGACGAGACCACTTACATTCATGCGGCGATCGGGCTGGTGCGGAACGACCTCATCCTGGGCGGCGCGCTCACGGTGGCAGTGCTGCTGCTGTTCCTGCGCAGCATCGCGGCCACGGGCGTGGTGGCGGTTTCCATTCCCATTTCGATTATCTCGACCTTCCTGGCCATTGCCCTAATGGGGCGCAATCTCAATGTCGTCATGCTGGCGGGCCTGTCCTTCGCGGTGGGCATGATCGTCGACGATGCCATCGTCGTGCTCGAAAACATTTATCGTCATCGGCAGATGGGCAAGCCGCGCTTTGAGGCCGCGCTGGAGGGGGCGCGCGAGGTCTGGGGCGCGGTGCTCTCCAGCACGCTGACCACGATCGCCGTGTTTCTGCCGGTCGTGTTCATCCAGCAGGAAGCCGGGCAGCTTTTCCGCGACATCGCCATCGCCATCAGCGCCTCGATCTTCATGTCGATGCTGGTATCCGTCTTCGTGATCCCGCCGCTGGCCGCGCGCTTGCTGCGCGGACAGCACGGCCCGTCTGTGCGCGGCTCGCGGCCTTGGCACAAGCTGCACGCGCTGGGCGGGGGATTCACGGATGCGGTCGCCGGGCTGGTCGATCGCATCAATCGGCGAACGAGTTGGCGGCTGGCCGTCATCGTCGGCCTGACCGCGATCTCGCTGGTTGGCAGTTGGAAACTCTGCCCGCCCACCGACTATCTGCCAGCCGGCAACCGCAACCTGGTGCTCGGTTTCATGATCACGCCCCCGGGACTTTCGCTGGATGAGTTGCGGCGCATGGGCGAGGTAGTGGAAAGTGAGATCCGCCCGATGTGGCAGGCGCCGCTCGGCGCCGCGCCGACCTGGCCGGCCGTTTCCATACCGGTCGGACTCGATGCCGCTGCGCCCCCGGTGCAGGTTTACCCACCGCCGATGGAGAACTTCTTCTACGTAGCATACAACGGCGGCTGTTTCATGGGCGCCATCAGCAAGGATGAGCGTGTGGTCAAACCGCTGCGCTTCGCGCTGGCGAATGCCGCCAGCCGGCTGCCCGACTGCATCCCCATCCTGTTCCAGACGTCGCTGTTCAGCGGCGACAGCGGCGGCAACTCCGTAGAGCTGCAGGTCCGCGGCGAAAATCTGGACGAGGTGACGGCCGCAGCTTCAGAGCTGTTCGGCGCGTGTATGCAGAAATTCGGTTTTCCCGGCCCGGACCCAGTAAACTTCAACCGCGGCCGGGCCGAGTTCCGCGCGATTCCCGATCGGGTCAAAGCGGCCGAGTTGGGCCTGTCCGTGCGCGACATCGGTTTCATGTTGCGGGCCTGTGTCGATGGCGCCTACGTCGGCGGCTTCCGCGAGCACGGCGATGAAATCGATCTTTCCATCCTGGTGGAAGGCACGGAAGGCGCTACCAAGGAGCAGTTGGCGTCCGTTCCGATCTGTGCGCGCGGCGGCGCGCTCGTTCCGCTCGGTTCGGCCACCACGTTTGAGTACACGTCCGCCCCGCAGCAAATCAATCACATCGAAAAGATGCCGGCCGTGACCCTGACCATTCGTCCGCCCGAAGGGCTGGCGCTGGCGCAGGTCATGGCTTCGTTGGAAAGTGACGTGATCGCGCCGTTGCGCGAAAAAGGTCACATTCCGCCTTCGGTGATCACCGCGTTGGCCGGCAATGCCGATAAGCTCGTGCAGACGCGCACCGCGCTGTTCGGGGAACTGAAAGCGCCCTGGACCGTTCTGACCAGCCGCGGTTTCCTGGCGCTGCTGGTCACGTATCTCTTGATGGCCGCTCTGTTCGAATCGTTCGCGTATCCCTTCGTAATCATGTTCAGTGTGCCGCTGGCCACGGTGGGCGGTTTTCTTGGTCTGCGCATCGTCCACGCGCTCTCGCTGCGCGATCCGGTCGCGCCGATCCAGCAACTCGACGTGGTGACGATGCTGGGTTTCGTCATTCTGATCGGCGTGGTGGTCCGCAACGCGATCCTGATCGTGCATCAGGCCCTAAACAACATTCGCGACTACGGCATGACCCCGCACAACGCCGTGACGGAATCGGTGCGCACGCGCATCCGGCCGATTTTCATGACCGCCCTTACCAGCGTGTTCGGCATGTTGCCGCTGGTCGTCGCGCCCGGCTCCGGCAGTGAACTCTATCGGGGCCTGGGAGCGGTCATGGTCGGCGGCTTGATCGTCGCGACCGTCTTCACGCTGGTCCTCGTCCCCGCCATGTTCTCGCTCTTCGTCAGCACGCGCGACGGGCTGGCCGCGCTCGTCCGGCGCCGCACGCCCGCATCGCAGACCATCGCCGCCACGGCACCACGCTCCGCTCCAGTCATTCCGGCGCCGGAAATCGGCACATCTTCCGCGCTACCCGCGTCAATCAGCCGCAGCCCGGAGCCGTAGTATCAGGGCACCGGCTGCAAGCGCACGTAATCGAGGCCGAACATGTACTGTTTAACGGCGGCGTCGTTGGCGCCGACAACTTCCGCCGTCAGGCGATTCTCGCCCGGCTTCAAGTCAAAGATTCCCAGGTCGATTTCGGGTGCGACGGTGATCTCGGGATTATAGCAATCGACCGGTTGCGCTGATTTCCGATCATTGACCGACAACTGAATAATGCCGTAATCGCGGGATTTCGCGCAGCGCACGA
>DASXUA010000198.1:0-4645 GCA_036505095.1 Phycisphaerae bacterium | reverse complement strand
AGCCAGGCGAACACGCCCGCCAATGTGATGACGAACATCGGGTTAATCGACTGCGTGATCGCGGCGCTCATGCGCCACGCTGAAACTCCGTCGCCTAGAGCGGATGTCTCCCCGGGGAGCTGCACCGTTGGCGAATGAGCGCGCAGCACGTATAGATTGGTATGCTGGTCCGCCCACAGGTTCATCACGTTGGAGGCCTGCTCGAAGCCGACCCAAAACAGAATGGCGAAGACGCAGATGACCACCAGGGCAATGCTGCGATCACGGTAGATTTTCGATTGGGCGGCAGAGCCCTCGGGAGTCATGAAGGCTGCCGCGCTGCCGGGACGCTCCCGGCCGGTCGCTGCGTTACCCACCGCAATGAGCTTCTCACGCGCGACCACCGCCTTCATGCCGGCGATATAGACGATCAAACCCAGCACCATGCCCACGCCGGCGGCGGCGAAGCCATAATGATAGTTGTACTTCGTCTGGAGCCATCCGCATACGATGGGGCCAAGAAAAGCGCCCGTGTTGATCCCCATATAGAACAACGTGAAGGCCGAGTCGCGGCGCTGATCATCCGCGCGGTACATGGCCCCGACCTGCGTCGAGATGTTCGGTTTGAGGAAGCCCGTTCCCACCACCAGGCAGGCCAGCCCCGAGTAAAAGAAGGGCATCGGCTCGAAGGCCAGCAGGAAGTGCCCAATCGCGATGATCACGCCGCCGATGACCACCGACCAGCGCGCTCCGAGCCATTTGTCCGCCAGGATTCCGCCGAGGATGGGAGTCGCATATACCAGCCCGGCGTACCACGCGAAGATGTGCGACGCCTCGTTCTGACGCCAGAACAGGTAATTGACCATGTAGAGAATGAGCAGGGCCTTCATCCCGTAGAAGCTGAAACGCTCCCACATTTCGGTGAAGAACAGGACAAAGAGTCCCGTGGGATGCCCCAACAGCTCGCCGGGCGTCCGAACGAACTTCATAACCGTCTCCTGGCGACGCGATCCGAGCAGGCATCGTAGAGGCTGGGCAGGCCGCTCTCAAGCGCGGCAATTCAAATGCCCACCAGCCGCAGGGGTGCGAACAGCCACAGAACGCCGGTGATCGCCTTGGCCAGCGCGCACGCGGGCAGCAGGCGCTTTGGAGGTAGGTGAATTCCCCAGTGGCGTGCGCGGCAGCGGACGACGCACCACTGAATCGCGACGGCAGCGAGCGTTGTGGCAACCGTCAGCCATACGAACGCCGCCGGCAGATCCAGCAGACTGTCGCGCTCGAAGAAATACGGCGGGTGACCGATACCCAGGAGTATCAGGGCGCTGGCGCCGTAGCCGATCACGATGCCTTCCCACCACGCGCGGAATCGCGGCCAGCCGCCGGGACCGACTAGCAATGAGGCGAGGACGGTTTCAAGCGCTGCCTGCACGGCCGCGACGGCGAAGATACACACGGCCGCGAAGACCAATAGACCCAGCGGCCACACGGCGACCAGCGCGCCGCATCCGCAAGACACAGCCAGCGCGATGGCCCAGTGACGTTCGCGCCGCCGCCACTTCTCGTCGATGGCCCGTTGGAGCTCGCGCCAGGATTCATGATGCAGACCGCATTCCGGGCAGCGCAGTTCCGTCAGGCCCCGCAGGTTATAGCGGCACTGCGGGCAGGGGACGTCGCGATCGAGTCCCAGCGCGGGAGAGGCGTGTGCTGAAGCGATCTCGTCGGACACCATCGGATCGTAGTGCGACTTGCCGTTCGGCGACGCGTTGCCGAAGAGAGCTGGACAAGTTCCGACGATGTGCTTCGTTGCTGGGGGCGCGATCCGCGCATGCCGGCAAGTCGCAGACTCGCCGTGGTGAGATGCCGGCGCTACTCGTCCTATGGCGGCGCGGTACGCTGCTTGCTGGCGGGGATGAGGGGCGCCTGTATAATCGCCGTGACGCGCCGCTCACTCGCCGGCCGCGGGTAAGGCGGAACGTCGATCGGCAGGAGCGCCCGCGATGTCGCATTACATCACCGAGCCGTGCATCGGGACCAAGGACACGGCCTGCGTGTCGGTGTGCCCGGTGGACTGCATCCACCCGACCAAGGAGGAGGCGGGCTTCGCGGCGGCCGAGATGCTTTACATCGACCCCAGCGTGTGCATCGACTGTGGGCTGTGCGTGGATGAGTGCCCGGTGCGGGCGATCTTCCCGGAAGAGGATGTGCCCGCCCAGTGGCAGCATTACATCGCCCTGAACGCGAACTATTTCACGAAGACGGCCCGCCACGGCGGGTAAACTGGCTTGGTGCTTCTGGACGGTTACAAGATCGTCGAGTTGCTGGGGAAGGGTGCACACTCGGAAATCTACGAGGTGGTGCGGATCCGGACGGGCGAGCGCTTTGCCGTCAAGCAGGTGATTCGAAACTCGCGCGACGATGACCGCTTCATCGAGCAGACGCTGACCGATTTCGCCGTCAGCCACGCGGTGCGACACCCGAACCTGCGAGCCTCGTACGAAATGCACCGCAAGCGGCCGTGGTTCCGCGTGCGGGAGGTCCTGCTGCTGATGGAGTTCGTGCCCGGCCAGACGCTCGAAGCGGCTCGGCCGCAGGACTGGCAGACGATTACGGCGATTTTCGCGCAGGTAATCGAGGGCCTGGAAGCACTGCATGCGGCCGGCTACATCCACGCCGATATGAAGCCGAACAACATCATCGTCACGTCGCAGAGCGCGGTGAAGATCATCGATTTCGGTCAGAGCTGCCGCATCGGCACACGGAAAGAGCGCGTGCAGGGCACGCCGGACTTTATCGCGCCCGAGCAGGTGGCGCGGCGCACGCTCGACCAGCGGACCGACGTGTTCAACTTCGGCGCGACGATGTATTGGACGCTGACCGGCAAGACGTATCCGACCGACCAGCGCCTGCTGGGCGAAGTGCGCGGGCACGATATCACCGATCCGGATCTGACCGATCCGCCGCACGTGCTGAACGCGAGCGTGCCGGCCGGGCTTTCGAAGCTGGTGATGGATTGCTGCCGGCAAAGCCCTGGTGAGCGCCCGCCTGACATGCGCCAGGTGCGCGGGCGGCTCGTGGCTCTACAGAAACTGCAGAAGTCAGCCGTCGAGCGATCCGGCGGCCGGCAAACCCCCGCGGGCGAAGGCGGCGCGCCGCGACCCGCTGGGAGGACGCGCGACGGAACTGCCACCCAGATCGAACCTTTCGACGGCCGGGATTTCGAATGAATGACGCCAGCGCCGCTGCCGATATTTTCCGACGCGCGGCCGAATTGAACCGCTCCGATCCGCTTCGCGAAGGCTCGCTGCTGCGTTTTCCCAACTATGGCCAACTGGTCATGACGGGCGATATGCACGGGCACCAGCGGAATTTCCAGAAGCTCAAGGCTTTTTGCGATCTGGAGCACGCGCCCGTGCGGCACGTCATGCTGCACGAACTCATCCATGAAGAGCCCGTGACCCCGCGCGATCAGGATTTGTCTCACCTGCTGGCACTGGAAGCGGCCAAATGGAAGTGCGAGTTCCCGGACCAGATTCATTTTCTGCAGAGCAATCACGAGTTGGCGCAATTGACGGACAGCGAGATCAGCAAGGGCGGACGCATCGTGACGCGCGCCTTCGAAGAGGGCGTGATCTCAACCTATTCAGCGGACGGCTGGGAGGTGGTCGAAGCCATTCGCGATTTCATCGCCAGCTTTCCGCTGGCCGGGCGTACCCCCAATCGGATCTTTCTTTCGCATTCATTGCCGGGCATGCGCGACCTGGCCGGATTCGACCTGAGCATCTTCGAGCGTAACCCAACGCCGTTCGACCTCTCGACGCAAGGCAGCGCCTACGCGTTGGTGTGGGGCCGCTATCAGACGGCCGAAGCGCTCGACTATTTGGCGCAGCGGCTCGACGTAGACCTGTTCATCACCGGTCATCAGCCGCAGGAGTTCGGCCACGCGGTGGTCGCCGACCGAATGCTCATTCTCGCCTCGGATCACAACCACGGCGTCTTCCTGCCGTTCGATCTGAAAAAGAAATACAAGATGGAGGACCTCGTCAGCCTGCTGCGGCCGTTTGCGGGAGTTGATGACAGCGGGACAGCGAATGAAGGCTGATTCGGGTGGCAGGGTAAGCGATAAAGCTGCTTGCCCATGCCACCCAAGTGCTTACTCCTCGAACAATCGATCGCCGCGATGCAGGCGCTCGGCGATGCGGTAGGTCTGTCCCTGCGCCCGCGCAGTGGGTGCGTGCGCGGCGAGATAGCGCCAAGCGGCGATGAGGATGTCGCTGCCTTGCGGGGATGGCCCGCGGGCTTGATATTGGCGCACGGCGGTTTCGACGGTCTGGATGGTGTGGAAGTCGCGGTCTTCGCGCAGCAGGGTGTGACCGAGCGCGGCGATGAGCGGCGCGGCGTCGGAGCAGGTTTCCAGATACTTCGCAGCCAAGCCGGCAGCCGGGTCGATCTGCTGCTGGCGATCGAGCGTGCTGAGCAGAGCCTCGATAATTGCATCCGGCTGCCCTGGCTCTTTTGCCGCGCGCACCTGTGCGACAGGGATATTGAGGAAGCGATCGAGAAAGACGCTCATGGCCGCGTCGAAGATGCCGCGCGTCAGTTCCCAGGAGGGCGCGCGGAGCAGCGCCTGGTGCACGGCATTCGCGAATGTAAAGGTGTGTAGGGCCGT
>DASXUA010000197.1:0-2599 GCA_036505095.1 Phycisphaerae bacterium | reverse complement strand
AAGCTCACCGTGACGTCGTTGCCGATCACCTCGAAGGCGATCTGGTTCACGACCTCCGGTATCACCGGATTGACCTTGCCGGGCATGATCGACGATCCGGCCTGCATCGGCGGCAGGTTGATCTCGCCTAAGCCCGCGCGCGGGCCGCTGGAGAGCAGCCGCAGGTCGTTGCAGGTCTTGGAGAGCTTTACCGCGACGCGTTTGAGCACGCCCGAGAGTTGCACGAACGCTCCGCAATCCTGCGTCGCTTCGACGAGGTTCAGCGCCGTGATCAGAGGAATGCCGGTGATTTCGGTGAGCCGCCGGCACACCAGGCCCGCATAATCGGGATGCGCGTTGATGCCCGTGCCGATCGCCGTCGCACCCAGGTTGATCTCGCGAATCAAGAGCGCGGCTTCCTTCAACCGATCCTCGTCCTCGCCCAGCATGACGGCGTAGGTCGAGAACTCCTGCCCCAGCGTCATCGGCACCGCATCCTGCAGCTGGGTGCGCCCCATCTTGAGCAGGTCCTTGAACTCCTCCGCCTTGACCTCGAACGCGCGGCGCAGCACCGCCATTGCATCGACCAGCCGGAAGATGCCGGAATAGGCGGTAACCTTGAGCGCGGTCGGATACACGTCGTTGGTGCTCTGGCTCATGTTGACGTGCTCGTTGGGATGCAGATACTTGTACTCTCCCCGTTGGTGCCCGAGATGCTCCAGCGCGCGGTTGGCGATGACTTCGTTCGCGTTCATGTTGGTCGATGTGCCGGCGCCGCCCTGGATGACGTCGACGACGAAATGCTCGTGCAGCTTGCCGGCACGGACATCCTGGCAGGCCTTGACGATGGCGTCGGTCTTCTCCTCGTCGAGCAGGCCCAGCTCGTAGTTGGTGAGCGCGGCCGCCTGCTTGATGCAGGCGAGCGCGCGGATCAGGTCGGGGTAGATCGAGATCGCGGTGTGCGTGATCGGAAAGTTCTCGACCGCGCGCAGCGTGTGCACGCCGTAATACGCGTCCGCCGGAACCTGCCGGTCGCCGAGCAGGTCGTGTTCGACGCGGTATTGATCGGTCGCCATTGAGTTTTACCTGGAACGCATCCTAGTCCAACCCACCGCTGAAATCCAACCGGTCTGCGCGTTGCGGCGGGTCACCGCTGCGCGCCCAGCACGCGTTGTCGCCGGGTCGCGAACAGGCAGATCCCCGCCGCGACCGAAACATTCAGCGATTCAACCGTGCCGAGCAGCGGTATGGTGACGATGCGATCGCACGACTCGCGCGTGAGCCGTCGCAGGCCCGTACCTTCGGCGCCGAGCACCCATGCGATCGGCCCGGACAGGTCGGCGTCGAACAGGCTTTCATCGCCGCCGGCCTCGGCGCCGAGCACCCACAAGCCGTGCTGCTTGAGATCGCGCAAGCTCCGGGCGAGATTGGTCACGCTGATCACCGGCACCGTATCCGCCGCACCGGAAGCCGCCTTGGCAACGGTCGCGTTGACCCCGACGGCGCGATCCTTGGGCACGATGACGGCGTGCGCGCCGAAGGCGTCCGCACTGCGCAGGCACGCGCCGAGGTTGTGCGGATCGGTGACGCCATCGAGCACCAGCAGCAACGGCGGCTCGGCGAGATTTTCCAGCACGTCATCGAGCGTTTGGTGCGGCAGGCCTCCGGCGACGACGGCGACCACACCCTGATGCTTGTCGTTTCCAGCCAGCGCTTCGAGTCGAGCATCGTCGACAGCGTGCACCGCGACGCCGGCAGTCTCGGCGCGCTCGATCAACTCGCGCACGCGACGATCGTGGCGCGCGTTTCCAACGTAGAGGCCGTGGACACTCTGCGGCTGCGCGCGCAGTCGAGCGATGACGGCGTGGAATCCGAAGAGATGGCGCGTATCGGTCATGAAGGGGGTCACGAGAGGAACCCGGCTACGCTCTTTGTCGCGCAGCGCGTCTGGCCCGCGGATGCGCCCTTCGGTATAATTTGCAGTTTACCGCACTGGTCGGCGCGTAAACTCGCCGATCGTTATTCAGGGCTGTTGTAGCTCAGCTGGTAGAGCAACTGATTCGTAATCAGTAGGTCGGTGGTTCGAATCCACTCAACAGCACCAATCAATCAGAGGGTTAGCGAAGAAACGTCGCGGTCACTCTGTCAATTCCGACCGCACTCTGTCAATTCCATTGCGAGAGCGAAGTGGCTCGCGGCGTTATTCGAATGGGTCTCCCGGCGGCGAACCGCTCATCAGAATGTCAGTCATCGCTGGATCGCCGTACTGTTCCGAAAAGTATTGGGACAGGTCTAACTCGTACCTAGGCATGCGTGCCATGGACCGGGTCAAGAACAAAAAGAAGTGCATCAACGCATGCGTGCGATAAACCTCGGTCGTAGTTTCATATGGCTTCCGGACGATGAAGCATTGATCAAGGACACAAATGCCATTGGGGCGGAACGGGTCTGCCACGTTCTCCAAGCAGCTCACAAACGCGGCATTGGCTGATTCGGGGGACGACCACGTCGTCTTGTAAGCGAATATGAGCGCCCTTGGGCGAAGTACGGCATGATCTGGAACGCGGAAAGTTTCTCTGGGCGTGCGATAGAACGCCGCCGTTCGAGGCAACTCCCGCAC
>DASXUA010000196.1:0-3745 GCA_036505095.1 Phycisphaerae bacterium | reverse complement strand
ACCAATGAGAACGTCTTCGACCTGACCGAGTTGCCGCGCCGCGTGCTGGTAATCGGCGGCGGTCCGCTCGGCTGCGAACTAGCGCAAGTCTTCTGCCGCTTCGGAGCGCAAACCATTATTGCGCAAGAGATGCCGCTGTTTCTGCCCAAGGAAGAACGCGATGCGGCACAGATCCTGTCGGACTCTTTCGCGCGCGATGGCATCGAGGTGCGGCTTAATACCAAGGCCGTCAGGGTGCGCGTGGAAGACGGTCAAAAGCTTGTCGATCTGGTCAGCGACGACTACAAAAGCACGGTTGCGGTCGATGCCATCCTGACTGGCACCGGCCGCTTACCCAACGTCGAGCGCCTCAATCTGGAGGTTGCAGGCGTCGATTGCGACCCTATCACTGGCGTCCGGGTCAACGACTTCCTGCAGACGAGCAATCCGCGAATTTACGCCGCCGGTGACGCCTGCCTGGAGCATAAGTTCACGCATACCGCAGATGCTTCTGCGCGCATTGTAGTTCGGAACGCGCTGTTCCTCGGTCGCCAGCGACTGAGCGCTTTGACGATTCCGTGGTGCACCTACACCGATCCCGAAATCGCCCACGTCGGCCTCTACGTCCGCCAGGCGCACGATCAGGACATACCAGTGAAGACTTTCACTATCCCAATGCACGACGTCGATCGCGCAATCGCCGACGGTCAAGAAGTAGGCTTCGTAAAAATCCACGTCAAGGAAAGAACCGACCGGATTCTCGGTGCAACGGTCGTCGCCAGCCATGCCGGCGATATGATCAACGAGATCACCCTGGCGATGGTCGCGGGGATCGGTCTTGGCACACTTGCCCGTGTCATCCACGCCTATCCGACCCAGGCTGAAGCCATCAAGAAGGCGGCTGACGCTTACAGCCGCACGCGCCTGACGCCAACGATTCAATCGCTGCTGCGGCGCTGGCTGGCGTGGTGAAACTCTGTTCGTGCCGTCCCAGGCGTTTTGCCGCACGCGCAGCAGCATCTCGGATCAATTCGGGAAACTTGGATCATGAAATCCAACACACTCATGCCGGAACTGCTCGACAAGATGGATGCGTACTGGCGCGCCGCCAACTATCTGTCGGTCGGCCAGCTTTATCTTTACGACAATCCGCTGCTGAAGAAGCCGCTGACGCTCGCGGATGTAAAGCACAGGCTGCTGGGACACTGGGGCACGACTCCCGGACAGAACTTCATCTACGTGCACTTGAACCGGGTCATCAAGAAATACGACCTCGACATGATTTACGTCTCCGGCCCCGGGCATGGCGGCCCTGCCGTCGTAGCCAACACTTATCTCGAAGGCACTTACAGCGAGATCTACCCCAGCATCAGCCAGGATGGGGCCGGGCTTCGCAAGCTCTTTATTCAGTTTTCGTTTCCCGGAGGCGCCAGCCACGCATCGCCGGAGTGCCCCGGCTCGATCCACGAGGGCGGCGAGTTGGGCTATTCGCTGAGCCATTCGTTCGGGGCCGTGTTCGACAATCCCGATCTCGTTGTTGCCTGCGTCGTCGGCGATGGCGAGGCCGAAACCGGGCCGCTGGCCACGGCGTGGCATTCCAACAAGTTTCTCAATCCGGCCACGGACGGCGCGGTGCTGCCCATTCTGCATCTCAACGGTTACAAGATTGCCAACCCGGCCCTGCTCGCCCGTATCACCCGCGAGGAATTGGAACAGTTGCTTCGCGGCTACGGGTGGATGCCCTACTTCGTCGAGGGTCACGAGCCCGGGCCGATGCACGAAGCGATGGCTGCGACGCTCGACACGGCGGTAGAGCAGATCAAAAAAATCCAGCAGGACGCGCGAGCTCACGGCAACTCTGCGCGTCCGCGTTGGCCGATGATCGTCCTCAATTCACCCAAGGGCTGGACGGGGCCGAAAGTGGTCGATGGTCAACAGATCGAGGGCACGTTCCGGGCGCATCAGGTTCCACTCGCGGTGTCGTCCACGACGCCGCCCGAACATCTCAAGCAGCTTGAAGCGTGGCTGCGGAGCTACCGGCCGGAGGAACTCTTCGATGAACAGGGCCGCCTGAAACCGGAACTGGCGGCACTTGCGCCCAAGGGCGAACGACGCATGGGCGCCAATCCCCACGCCAACGGCGGCCTGCTGCTCCGCGACCTTCGGATGCCGGATTTCCGCGACTACGCGGTCGAAGTGCCGTCACCGGGAGTGCGCGGCATCGGCGACACGCATGTGCTCGGGCGTTTCCTGCGCGATGTGGCGAAGCTGAACCGTGAGCAGCGGAATTTCCGGGTCTTTGGCCCCGACGAGACGCTCTCCAACGGGCTGGAAGCCCTCTTCGAAGTGACCCAACGCCAATGGCACGCCGCAACCATGCCGAACGACGAATTTCTCGCGCCCGCCGGGCGGGTGATGGAAATGCTCAGCGAGCACCAATGCGAGGGCTGGCTCGAGGGCTACTTGCTCACCGGTCGGCACGGACTCTTCAACTGCTACGAGGCGTTCATCCACATCGTCGATTCGATGTTCAACCAGCACGCGAAGTGGCTGAAGGTCACCTCGCAGCTGCCATGGCGGCGGAAGATCGCCTCGTTGAACTACCTCCTGGCCTCGCATGTCTGGCGCCAGGATCACAACGGCTTCACGCATCAGGATCCCGGCTTCATCGACATCGTGGCGAACAAGAAGGCCGAGGTCGTGCGCGTTTACCTTCCGCCGGATGCGAACTGCCTGCTGTCGGTCATGGACCACTGCCTGCGCAGCCGCCATTACGTCAACGTCGTGATCGCGGGCAAACATCCGGCGCCGCAGTGGCTGACAATGGACGCCGCCGTTAAGCACTGCAAAGAGGGTATTGGCACCTGGCAGTGGGCCAGCAACGATCAGGGCGTTGCGCCGGACGTGGTCATGGCCTGCTGTGGCGACGTGCCCACGCTGGAGACGCTCGCCGCCGTCGCCATCATGCGGGAGCATTTGCCCGACCTGAAAATCCGCGTGGTCAACGTCGTCGATCTCATGAAGCTGCAGCCGCACACCGAGCACCCGCATGGGTTGAACGACATCGATTTCGACCAGCTCTTCACCAAGGACAAACCGGTCATCTTCGCCTTCCATGCCTACCCGTGGTTGATCCACCGGCTGACTTACCGCCGCACCAACCACGACAACATCCACGTCCGCGGCTACAAGGAAGAAGGCACCATCACCACGCCATTCGACATGACGGTGCTGAATAACCTCGACCGCTTCCACCTCGTGATCGACACGATCGATCGCGTGCCGCAGACGGGCCGCAAGGGCATCGAGCTGAAGCAGCGGCTGGCAGACAAGCTCGTCGAGCACAGGCAATACATCAACACGCACGGACAGGACATGCCGGAGATCCGCGAGTGGCGCTGGAGCGTAAAGCCTTAAGCGAGCAGCGCCTTCCGCTCGCGCGACGGTGATCGGCGTATGATTTTCGGACGCCGGCGGTCCGCGCCGAGCGAGCCGACCGCAAGATTGGAAATGGGAAGCACCATGGCAAATGCGTTCCGGTTCAACTTGCTCGTTGCGACGCGCCACCCCGTCGATCAGCGCCAGCGGTTCGCCTGCTGTTTGACGTAGTGGCGATAGACGTAGCCCCATGGGATCACGATCGGCATCAGGATCACGCCGGCAGCGATGGCCTTGAAGTCTTCGGCGAAGGTCGGCGGGAGCTGTCCCGAGGACCATTGCGGCAGCCCGAAAGCGACCATCCAGATCGTCTTCCACACGAACTCGA
>DASXUA010000195.1:0-2506 GCA_036505095.1 Phycisphaerae bacterium | reverse complement strand
AGCTCGGCCTGGCGCCTTGCACCTTTCTGGCCATCACCGGCTATCCCTGCCCGACTTGCGGAATGACCACCGCGTTCGCCTGGACCGTGCGCGGGCATTGGTTCAAGGCCGCCGCGGTCCAGCCGATGGGTCTTCTGCTGGCCGTAGCCACGATAGTCGCGCTGACCGGAGCGCTCCGTGTCCTCGCGACGGGGAAGAGCTGGGCCCTCAATTGGCTGCGAATCAGTCCGGGCGCCCTCGCACTGATCAGCCTGCTCTTGCTTTTGGCGGCCTGGGCGTACACAATCCTGGCCACGATGGCACACGCAAGCCCGCCATGGCAGTCCTAAGTACTTCGCCTGAGTCCCGAGTGCATGGCCGGCCTGCGAGGGGGATCGACATGCCGAGATTCATCATTCATGCGGTGCTGCTGGCAACCGCCGCACTTTCGAGCGGCTGCAACTGGTTCACGCCGCTGGTCATGATGGGCGAGCACAAGCGCAAGGTTCCGGCCGAGTTCACCAAGCTCACCGGGCAAAATGTGCTGATCCTCGTCTGGGCGCAGCCCGAAACGCTGTTCGACTACCCTTATGTGCGCGTCGAGACCGCCAGCCACATTCGTGACAAACTCGCAGCCGACTTGCAGACGCGCAAGACGCACGTGGACTTCATCGAGCCGGCCCGCAGCGAAGACTACCTGCGCAGGACGCTGGATGTGTCTTACGACCCGATGGACGTCGGTCGCAAATTCGATGCGAGCATGGTGGTCTATATCGAACTGCTGGAGTTTCACGTGCGTGACGCGGATGCGCCCGATCTGTTGCGGGGAACGGTGAACGCCTCGGTCGCGGTATACGATCTCACGGCCGCCGCGGATGAGACGCAGCGTTATGAGCTCGAACCAGTGCGTGTCAAATATCCCGAGAACCAGCCGGTGATGTTCAGCCGCACGTCGGCCGACATGATCCGTGAGGGCACCTATACCGCCTTCGCCGAAGTTGTGGCGCGAAAGTTCTATGACTACGAGGAAGACCTTGAGACCGTCGGCCGCCCGAAATGATCGCGGTCTCATAGGGCATATGAGGCCTATGGGACCTATCGTCGCGCTGCTGTTGTGCACCGGCTGCGGGATGCAGTCCGGCATTCTCCTGTTCCATAGCGGGCTGTTGAAATCTCCCAACGTCCAGGCGGAGTTCAAGCTGACGGACGGGCCCGTCCTGGTGCTGGTCGATGATTTCGAGGAAATGCTCGAATCGCCAGAAGCGCGAAATCTGCTCGGACAGCTTCTCAGCCAGGAGTTGGTCGACAAGGGCGCCGTCAAGAAAATCGTGCGGCCTGAAGTGGTCGATGACCTGCGCCGCAAGGAGCGCGAATTCGACAAGCGCGGCTGCCGTGAGGTCGGGCGCCTGGCCAAGGCCGATCAAGTGGTCTGGATGCGCGTGCGCGACTACTATGCCGGTGAAGAGGCGGCCGACCGCGGCGAAGCGGCGAAAATCACCGTGGCCGTCAAGGTGATCAATGCCCTGGAGGAGAAGGACAAGTCCAAGGTGCGCCTGTGGCCTGCCAGCTACGATGGCTCGCAGGTGTCGGTCGAGCTGACCGTCGGCGAGGTCGGCCGCGCCGGCACCCGCGAAGCCATCGCCAAGGCCCTGTGCACCAAGCTCGCTGGGCGGGTCGCCAAGCTGTTCTACGACCACCCGATGGAGGACTTCTCGTCGCAATGACGCGCGTCGGGCACCTCTTCGACGCGACTAGCGGCTGGCAGCAGCGTGTCGGCGCGCAGCAGCTCCTCAAGGGCCCCTCGAAAAGCTATCCCGACCCGGTACTGATCCTGGTTGACGGTTCCGCGCGCCGCCAGCTTGGAGAGCTGCAGAACGACGCCGCGCTCGTCCCACGCCGGATCTTCGCACTGCCCACCGCACCGCAGCTCGCGCGCGTACTCGCGGCGCGCAAGGTCGATGTGATCCACGCGTGGGGTTTGCGCGCGGCCGCGGCCGCCGCCTTCACCGCACCGCTGGCGGCACGTCCGCTGGTCTTGAGCTGGTTCGAGCCGCAGATTACGGACCGTCAAGCGCGGCTGCTGCGGACGATCGGCGAACACGCGCGCTGCGCGATCGCCTGCGCGACGGCCACGGTCCGGCGGCGGCTGATCGAGAAGGGTATCCCGCCCGATGGTGCCGTGGTGATTCGGCCGGGTGTCGACTTCGGAATGATCAATCAGGCGCGGCGTTCGGATCTGCGGATGCGGCTCGGCCTCCAGCCGCAGCAGCGCCTGCTGATAGCGCCCGAGCCCGCCACACGCGCCGGCGGGCAGTTCGTTCTATTCTGGGCGGCGGCCATCCGCAGCTTTATCGAGCCGCATCTGCGAGTGCTGATCCCCGGCGACTCGCCCGAACAACGCCGCATTGCCCGGCTTGCACGACAAATCGGCTTTGCCAGGCACCTGATTTGTCCTGGAGCGGGCGTGCCGTTTGAAGAGTTGGTGAGCGTGGCCGACGTGCTGGTGGTCGCGTCCGAAGGCGAAGTG
>DASXUA010000194.1:0-18831 GCA_036505095.1 Phycisphaerae bacterium | reverse complement strand
GCTGTCGCCAACCCAACACGAGAGGACACGATCACCAATCATGACGATGCAACTAGAGCGCGTTGCCGACCTGATCCATGCCGGACGGTATGACGACGCCGAACGGCAGCTCTCCAACCTGAACGTGGCTGACGAGGAGCGTGGCGAGGCCCATTTCCTGCGTGGCCGGGCGCTGGAAGGCGCCAACCGCTGGGAGGAGGCCGTGCGGGCTTACGAGCAGGCGCTGCAAGCCGACCCGCACCATGACGAAGCCATGTTCCGGCTGGCCTATATGCTCGACCTGCACGGCTCGGACGCGCGGGCCATGGAGCTTTATGAAAAGTGCGTGGCTGAGTCGCCGGCGCACGTCCATGCCCTGATCAATCTGGCCGTCCTGTACGAGGACGACGGCAAGTTCGACGATGCCGAGGATTGCCTGCGGCGCGTGCTAGCCGCCCATCCCAACCACCAGCGGGCGCGGCTCTTCCTGAAGGACGTGGAAAGCTCGTTCACCATGATCTATGACGAGGATCAGGAGCGGGCGACCGAGGAACGCAGCGCAGTGATGGACACGCCCATCAGCGACTTTGAGCTGAGCGTGCGCAGCCGCAACTGCCTCAAGCAGATGAACATCCACACACTGGGCGACCTGCTGCGGACCTCGGAGCCCCAGCTTCTGGGGTACAAGAACTTCGGTGAGACGTCGCTGAACGAGATCAAGGCCATGCTGACGCAAAAGGGGCTGCGACTCGGACAGGCGGTGCCGGAGGCCGATACCGGCGTCAAGCGGCACGTCAGCGCGGTTCCGACGGTCTCGGGCGATCCGGCGATCCTCAGCCGCCCGGTGGCGGAATTGGAACTTTCGGTGCGTTCGCGCAAGTGCCTGCAGCGGCTGGGCATCAACACGGTGGCCGAACTGGCCTCGCGGACGGAGCACGACCTGCTGAGCATCAAGAATTTCGGGCAAACGTCGCTCAGCGAGATCAAGCGGCGCCTGAAGGAACTGGGCTTGGGTCTGCGCGGGGCGCCGAGCGAGGCGAGCAGCGCGACCGAGTAGCGCGGAAGCGCAGGTGTGCATGGAGGCGCATCGACGTCGTTTTCTGATCTGGCGCCTGCTGTCGGTCGCCAGTGCGGCCGGCGCCGGGCTGGCCGGTTGCCGCTTGGAGCGCGTCAGCCCGCCGCGTTTTGACGCCGGCGCGCCGGAAGAAGCTCCGCCGCGTCGGGCGGATACCACTCCGCCCGGCATGATGCCGTCAACAGTCGCCGCGCCGGCCGTCCGGCCGATACGCGTCTTGATTGTCGAAAACGCGCCGCAATTCCGTGTCAGCCTAGAAGGTCCTTACGTCGTCGTCGATGAGCGCGGCGCGGTCCTACGGCGCGGCAGCGATCTGCCGTGGACGATCATACGTGCATCCGCGGATTTGTCGCTGGGCAATCAGCGCCTCGGCGTTTCGACGGCACGTGTGATCACGGAGAGGTCGGCGGCGCTGCTGGTCAGCGCGCCGCTGGACGATGGCTCGTGGAGTCCGCAGCGGCGCTACGACGGCGCGCTCACGGTCGCGGTCAGTGACTCGCGGAAACTGGACGCAATCAATGTCGTCGATCTCGACAGCTACCTGACGGGCGTCGTGCCGGGTGAGTGCTACCCGGACTGGCACTACGAAACGTATCGCGCGCAGGCCATCGCGGCGCGGACCTACGCCCTTTACGAAATGGCCCGCACGGCGGACGACGATTTCGACGTGCGCGCCACGGTGGCCTCACAGGTCTACCTGGGCGTGCCGGCGGGGGAATCCGGACGTCGCGCGGCCGCGGCCGTCCAGTCGACGCGCGGGATCGTCTGCACGTGGACCACGCCGGAGGGCGAGCGCATCTTCCCGGCCTTCTTCAGTTCGTGCTGCGGCGGCATGACCCAGGATGCGGCCAATTGCAAACCGATCCGCTCGGTGCCGCCGTTGGCCGGCGGCGTCCCATGCGAATATTGCCGGATTGCACCGGGTGAGGTTTATCGCTGGAAACCGCTGCGCCTGCCGAAGGCGGAGATCACGACGCGCATCGTGCAGCGCTACCCGGTGATGTCGGCGCTGGGCCGCGTCGAGGACGTACAGGTCCTGAGCCAAACCTCATTCGGGCGCAATGTGCGTTTGCGGTTGGTGGGCTCAACCGGTTCAGCGTTTGACATCCAGGCCGAGGATTTTCGGCTGGCGGTCGGCGCGGCGCGCATGCGCAGCACCGACTGCCGGTTCGCGCACGACCGCGACGCCATCATCTTCAGCGAAGGCCGCGGGTTCGGGCACGGGATGGGCCTGTGTCAGTGGGGCGCACAAGGGCAGGCGCTGCAGGGGCGGTCGGCGGCGGAGATCCTGCAGTGCTACTACCCCGGATCGAACTTCACCCGGGTCTACTGAAGGCACGTGGGAGTCAGTCCCCCATCCTGGCATAAGACCGCCAGGATGGGGCACCCAGGCCGCCAGGGATGAGGCACGCGACTATGCGGCCGGGATGTCGCGGCGGCGGAAGCGCCAGAGGCCGGCTAACCAGGCGACCAGCGCTACACCCAGCAAGACGAAAAGATCGCGCCACGGCAGCGCACCGCTGCGCACGATGGCCAGCGGGCGATAATAGTGCAGCAGACCCAGAAAACCGATGCGATCGACCGCCGGCCAGAGCTGCACCAGGAAATTGATCAGAAATGAGACCAGCAATCCGGCCAGGGCGATGGCCACCGCCATGCCGCGTCGCGAGACGAGTGTTGAAACAAATAGCGTCACGCAACTCACGCCTACATCCAGCGCCAGAAGATTAACCGCCACCAGCCACAGCCGCGACATCTCGATCGGCTCCCAGAACGGAAACACCCGCTGGCCGATCCAGATGCCGACTACCGGCGCAAAGCTCGCGACGACGGACGCGATCATCCATGCCGCAGAAACGCTCGTATATAGCGATCCGCGCGAGACCGGCAGGGACATGAGTAGATCGGCCGTGCCGCGATCGACCTCGCCGGCGATGACCCGCGTGCCGATGCTCAGCAGCAGCGTCCAGGTGAGGGCGTAGATCAGCGGATGGGCCAGGCCGACCGTCACCAGGCCGGTGGGCGTGACGCTCTCGGCCAGGTCCGCGCCCACCAGGGCGCCGATGAGCTGCCGGATCATCGGCCGGGAGAACCACACGCGCGTGAGGTCCGATGCGAACTCGCGCATGGCGCGCACGAACACGATCTCGAAGCCTACGCCCGCGATCGTGAGGATCACGATCAGTACGGCCGCCTCGCGTAGACTCTTACGCACGACCGCCGCGTTCATGCCGCGTCCTCGACATAGTAGGTCATGAACAGGTCTTCCAGATCGGGCGGACTGATGATCAGGTCGCGCACGGGTTGGCCGTGCAACCAATCCAGCAGGGGCGCGACAGGGCCGACCCAGGTGCCAATCATGCAGCTCGTGCTGCGCTGCAGCACTCGTAGACCATTCGGAAGCGAACCTCCGGCCGAACCCGGCTCGGCAGGAGCCTCGCCCTCCCAATGCAGCTCGACACGCCGCAGAGCGCGGCGGCGCAGCGCGTCGATCGTATCCTGCTCGATCAAGCGGCCGGCCCGGACGATCGCCACGCGATCGCACAGCTCCTCGACTTCGCTGAGCGTGTGGCTGGAGAACAGGACTGTGCGCCCGTCGGCCGCGGCCTGCTGCAGTTCCTCGAAGAGCACCTGCCGAATGAGCGGATCCAGCGCGATGGTCGGCTCGTCCAGAATCAGCAGCCGTGGCTTGTGCATCAGGGCCTGAATCAGCCCCAGCTTCTGCTTCATGCCGCGCGAGTAGTTGCGGACGCGCTTGTCCAAATCCAGGTCGAAGCGCTCGGCCAGGCGGGCGAATTCGGCGGCGGATTTTCGGCCGCGGGCGGAGTCGAAGAAATCCAACGTGGATCGGCCGGAGAGGTGGTCGTAGAGCCGCACATCACCCGGAAGATAGCCGAGGTCGGCGCGCAGCGCTGCGCCCTCGCGCCAGACATCGCGGTCCAGCACGCGCGCGGCACCGCTCGACGCGCGGATCAGTCCGAGCAGAATGCGGATGGCGGTGGTCTTGCCGGCGCCGTTGGGACCCAAGAAGCCAAACAAACTGCCGGTCGGTACGCGCAGGTTGACGCCGCGCAGCGCCTGCACCGCGCCGTAGTGCTTGCTCAGCCCCTCAGTGAGGACAGCATCCATGTTACGATTAGAGCGCGCCCGGCCATCGTGGGCAAATCTGGGTCGAGCGGCCGTTCGGAGCGGTGCCCAATGATTCGGGGAAGCGCGAAGTTAGCCGAAACGACCGCCAAGACGCCATAATAGAACCGCCAAGACATAGCGCGGCCTCCGGCCGCAACCAAAGAAACTGGCACGAGTTACAGCACGCGCCACGAAAAATCTTCGCGGCGCGCGAAGAAATCCATCGTTGAGCAGTGCCAAGGTCGCCAAGATAATGAGGTCCGCTTCGCGGACCGTGCGCTCGTCCTCTTCCGCTTGGCGTTCTTGCCGTCTTGGCGGCCTGAGTGCTGGCGTCTTGGCGGTGGCTCGCAAATCTGGGCGCAGCCGCTCGAAGATTCATCGCGAATTCAGGTGCATTCGAGCGGGCGGCAGGGTAAGATATCGGTTGGGAGGAATGAATCATGACCATCGAGCTGAGCAATGAGGAGCGCGAGGCGCTCCTGAATTTCCTCAATCGCGAGTTGTCGGCGCTGCAGGTCGAAGTGCGCCGCACGGAGGCCCGCGATTTTCGGCGTGAGCTGGATACTCAGGAGCATATCCTGGAGCGGCTGCGTGACCGGCTGGCCGGCATGGCGGCACCCGTTTCGGGCGGCGGCGCGACCGCCTGAAGCGCGCTAGCGCGGCTCGAATGACAGGTGCTCGAACACGACGTACTCGTCGCCACGGATGCCGTCTTCCAAGTCGATGCGGACCCAATAGACGGTTCCGGTCCACTGGCCGCCGCTGGCTTTCGCCAAGTCCAGCGCGTAATCGTGCAGTTGCCCATCGGGCGTGACCTCGAAGCGCATCTCGGAGCGGTCGGAGAGCGTCGGGTCCTCTTCCGTGGCGAATCGCACGGCGATCTTCTGGGCGTGCTCGGTCGACATGCGCAGCTTCAGGATCGGCAGTTTGTCGGCGGACATCCGCAACCGCGGCAGCACCACGTAAGGGTCCCAATCGTTCTTGAGCAGCAGCGTGACGCGGTTGTTGGCGTAGACCGGTGGGAGGATGTCGTTCACGTAGCCGAAACCCGTCTGCGGCCCATCAAAGCCCAAGGCCAGCCGGGTTTCGGCCGGCTGCTCATGCTGACGCTTGAGGCGCACGATCTGCGTGGCGCCATTATCCGGGTACATCCAGACCGTCACGATTCCGGTCCGCTCGTCTTGGGCAAACGTGTCCGCGCCAGCATTTGCGGACCGGCGCAACTTCCGGACTGATTCGCCGTCGTCGAGTTGATCGAGGAAGCGCGCCCCTTCGATCGGGAATCTGCCGCTGGCGTCCATCGTGACCTGGCCGATAAACTTGACGGCGCCGTCCACCGTCCCGCGAAGGCCGTGGAACCGAACCAACGGTACCCGCGCGGGCGGAGCGTAGCTGCCCTGCCCCACGCGTATTGCCAGCACGACGTAATCGCCATCCGTGACGGAATGAAAGGCCGTCCGGCGGCACTTGCCGTCACGAAACGCGGGACTCTCGCCGTCGTCTTCGTACAGCGTGCCGCTGCCTTCGCCGAAGGGCCACACGTCGACGATCAGCGGTTCCTTGGGCGTTTCGTTCGTGTTCTGCACGACGCTCTGGGTGGGGATGATGGCTCCGGCGCGGACGAACATCGGCAGGCTGTGCAGATCGCCGCTGACTTTCACTTTCTGGCCGCCGCCCCAGATCAGATCCGTGGCCATGTCGTACCACACGCCTGGCGGCAGCTCGACCCAGAAGTCTCGCGCGTTGGGCCAGACGATGGGCGCGACGAAAATGTCGGGACCCAACATGAATGTGTCATTCATGTTCGGCGCGCCTTGCGGAAACTCCAACCAGAGGGGGCGCAGGATAGGCAGGCCGGTGCGTGAGACCTCCTCGAAAAGTGTGTAGAGATACGGCAGCAGGCGATAACGCCGCTCCAACGCTTCGCGCGCGATCTGCTCGACCTCGTCGCCGAACGACCAGGGCTCCTGATCGGCGTTCTCCCAGGCGGTATGTGTGCGGCAATACGGGAACAACGCTCCCATCTGAATCCAACGCGCATACAGTTCGGGATAGGCGCCGCCTGCAAAGCCGCCGATGTCGGGACCCTGGAAGGGCATGCCCGCGACACCGAGGTTTAGCACCATGGGGATGCTCATCCGCAAGTGCTCCCAGTTGCTGGTGTTGTCGCCGGTCCAGCCGGCGCCATAGCGCTGCCCGCCGGCGTAATTGGCGCGCGTCATCACGAAGGCGCGCTGCTCGGGGCGGGCTTGCTGTACGCCTTCGACAGTGGCGCGGCACATCTGCATGCCATAGACGTTGTGGCAGGCGGGGTGGGCCGCGGGTTCGCCCTGGTTGTCGAAGCGAATGTCGAGGGGCAGCGTCTTGTTCGGCCCGTTGAAGTCGGCCGGCTCGTTCATGTCATTCCAGATGCCGTCGATTCCACTGGATTCCAGAAAATCCGGAAACAGCCCCGCCCACCAAGCGCGCACTTTCGGATTGGTGAAATCGGGGAAGACCGTCGGCCCCGGCCAGACGCGGCCCACGTACGGCTGGCCGTCTGGCTTCGTCAGCCATGCGTTCAATTTCGTTCCCGCGTCATATACAAAATATCCTGCGTTCTTCTTGATACCCGGGTCAATAATCGCCACTGTATGGAAACCCATGATGTTCAAATCGGTGATCAGCTTTTTTGGATTGGGAAACCACTTCGGGCTCCAGGTAAAGCAGCGGTAATTGTCCATGTAGTCGATGTCGAAATAGATGACGTCGCACGGAATCTTCCGTTCGCGGAAAGTGCTGGCCACCTGTCGTACGCGCGTCTCTGGATAGTAGCTGTAGCGGCACTGGTGATAGCCGATGGCCCAGCGCGGCGGCAGTGCGATGCGGCCCACGAGCTCGGTGTAGCGGCGTACCACGTCCTTCGGATCCGGCCCGGCGATCACATAGTAATTCAGCTCGCCGCCCTCGGCGCCGAAGCTCAGGATGCCGCGGTCTTCGCGGCCGAAATCGAATGCGCTGCGCCACGGATTATCAAAGAAGATGCCGCTGTACACGCCGTCGCGGGCGCTGATGAAGAAAGGGACCGTAACATACAGTGGATCGCTGGCCGGCCCATAGCCGTAGGCGTCCGTATTCCACATGAGATAGGCTTGGCCGCTTTTGTCGAGCGGACCGGTCTTTTCGCCCAGACCGTAGATAGAAGTATTGTCAGGCAGGTCCTGCCATACGCGAATTGCCGATTTCCGATTTCCCATTTCCGATTTGCCGGAGGCTTCCCAGGCCATGCCGCGCGAAAGTTCGTCCTTCGCGATGGTGTGGTTCTGGCTATCGAGAAACTCCAGGCGACATGGGTTTCGATACACGATCACCGTCATAGCGCCGGTCGTGAAACGCACCTGGTGCTCGCGCTCCTGAAAGGCGATAAACCGCCCTTTCGGTGCCAGGTCGAGCACTGCCCAGGAGAAGTCGCGGCCGAAATGGCCATCGGGCGCCAGCCGCACGCGGATGACGTGTTCCGCGGTCGCTTCGAGCCGCACGACCGCGTCGCCGCAGTGCAGCGTGACGACTGACTCTTCCCGCTCGATTGACGAGAGCGCTCCGAGCTGCGTCCATTGGGCCGCCGCCGGCCGCAGCCCGAGCAGCACCGCCACAGCCGAAGCCAGATAGCGAACCCCGCGCCAAGGCATGAGCAGACCCTCCTTGAGCCAACGGCTACTCATGAACTTGTGAAGCTTACGGTCGCTGATTGGCTCGGGCAAATGGGTCTTAGGCGAGTCGCGAGGGGCGAGGGTCGGGGACTCGCGAACGAGCAGTTGAGTTCAAGCGTCCGACTCGGCCGGCGGCGCGAACACCCCAAGCAGCGCTTCGGGCGACAGGATCTTGAGGCCCGGATGCATCCGTTGGAAGTCTTGTGCTTCCGGCGAGTTCGTCATCAGGTCCAGCAGATCCCGGTCGCGCGATACGAGATAGTGAGCCTTCCCTGCGATTGACAGATTCAGGTATGGCTCGTCCTTAGGATCGCGGGGAAAGGATGTGATCTTCGCGATGTACTCAATTACGACACCGTGGTGCGCAATGAAAGCGAGAAGGCGCTCCACGCGCTCCGACGTCATTTGAGGGTTTTTGCGACGCAGCTTCGGACGGTAGAGAACATCGCGGGCTTCTGCCAGCACGTCCGGACTCAGTAGAAGCTCAATCCGCCTCTCTTCGATCAGCGCGAGGCATCGAAATGCGGGGCCCGCGCTGAGCACCGCCTGAATGAACACGTTGCAATCGAAGACAACGCGCGGAACTCCAGCCGTCATGTTTCGGCACCGCCCTGACGCTGAGCGTAAACTTCGTCCCGGCATTCTTCGATGATATCATCGAGTTCCTCCTCGGTGAGACCCACCGAGCGCGTATGAGCGTGGACGGGGGCAAGAATCTCACTGAGGCTGGCGGGTAGCCGCAGCTTGTCCTCGATGGCCTGGACAATGAACTGAACAACGTCCGTTCCTGTGGCGGAAGCGCGCTGCCGCAACTTGGATTCCGTTTCAGGCGGCAGGGTTATGCTCAGAGTCATTCGTATCTCCGATCATAAAGAGGTCGCATCCACGTGGCTTCTGGATTCTAGCCAGAATGCTGGCCAAGGCAAAGCGCTGCCGGGCGGCGCTGTTATAATGTGCGGATGAAGAGGTGGCGACGACGTTGGAGGCTGACATCAGAACTTCTCCTGATCATTGCACGGCACGCTGCGGGGGACCTGATCCCGCCCGAGTGCGTGCTGATATACAACTCGAAGAGCGAGAAGTCGGCCGAACTGGCCCGCTATTACGCTGAAAAACGCGGTGTTCCGGCCGATCACTTGCTCGGCTTGCCGCTGCCGCTCACGGATACGATGGACCGGCGCGAATATGCCGGTGCACTGGCGCCGGCCGTGCGGCGGTTTCTCGCCGAGCAGCCCTGGGGCCATACGATCAAATGCCTGGTGACCTTCTATGACGTCCCGCTGCGCGTCGGCGGGACCATCCCGTCGGCGATCGAGCTGGAGCGCGCCCGCGAGCTGGATGACCAATATCAGAGCGTCTGCAACCAACTCGAAGCCCTGCTGCGCGACGAACTCGGCACGGCGCATCACGATTGGCCGGCATCGATGCCCGTCGGCTCCGACCGGCACGCACCCGACTACCTGGGCGGCGTGGCCAAGCGCTATTTCGAGCAGCGCAACCTGCTTACCCAGAAGCTCCGGCAGCCGGGCAGCGAGGACGCCATGCGCCTCCAGTCCAGCTTGATCAAAGCCATTCAGCAGGTCGAAGGCGAGTCGGCCGTCGTGGCGCTGCTCCAGACCACGGGGGGTGCCGCGAATCCTGAGCAGGAGGCGAAGCTCACGGAAATGCGCGGCAAACTCAATGACGCGCGCCAGCGGATTTTGGAACTGCTCGGCAAAGGGAGGATGGCACCTGAGCACACCGAGGCGCTGCGGCTGCTGAGAAGTCACAGCGGGTGGTTGGCGCTGGCCCAGCAGCTTGGCGATGACGTGCGCGGCTTACGTGCACAGGACACCTCGGCGGCGCTCGACAGCGAACTGCCCCTCGTACTCAAGGACGCTTACGACCTGTACCGCTGGCAGCCGAACCCGGCGCGGCGCCGTACGACGACGGATGCCGGCGGGCCGGCGCCGCTGATGGTGGCGCGCCTCGACGGCCCCAGCGACACGATCGTCCGCCGCATGATCGATGACGCGCTGGCCGCCGAGCAGCGCGGCCTGGCGGGTACGTTCTATATTGATGCACGCGGCATGCACAGCGCCGACACGTTCGGTCAATATGACGAGGATCTCCGCAAGCTGGCCGCGCTGGTGCGCAACAAGACCCTTGACACCGCTGCGCGGCATCAAGGGCAGGCCGATCTGACGGTGGTGCGCGATGACGAGCCGGAACTCTTCCGCCCAGGGTCCTGTCCGGATGCGGCCCTCTATTGCGGCTGGTATAGCCTGGCGGAGTACGTCGACGCCTTCGATTTTGTTCCGGGCGCGGTGGCGTTTCACATTGCCAGCTACGAGGCCAAGAGCCTGCGCGATGCGAGCCGGCATTACTGGTGCCGCGAGTTGCTGCGCGATGGGGCGGCCGCCACGCTCGGCCCGGTCGACGAGCCATTCCTCCAGACGTTTCCGCTGCCGTCGCAGTTCTTCGGTCTGCTGCTGACCGGCGAGTACACGCTGGCCGAGTGTTTCCAACAGACCAATCCGTATCTCTCGTGGCAGATGTACTTGATTGGCGACCCGCTCTATCGACCGTTCGCGAAAAACCCGAAGCTGAAGGTGGAAGACGTGTTCGCACCGGCCGCTGCAACGCAACCCGCCGCGCCCTGAGAGTCTGCACGTTCACTTCTCGTAGATTTCGTGCTTGGGGCGGGCGGTCAGGATCTGTTCTTTGCCCCAGTTGGCCACGTTGCGGAAGGCGTCGCTGGCGATGAAGGCGTCGAAGGCCTGGCGGTCATTCCATTCGGAGACAATCAGGTATGAGAGCGGGTCGTTCACGTCGCGATACAGAAATGACTGCATGTGGCCCGGCATGCCCTGCATGGCGTGCAGCACCTTGTTAAACGCGTTCTCGAAAACCGATTGCTTGCCGTCACGGACCTGATAGTTCATGCCGACCGTAATCATGGCTGGCTCCGCTGCTTCGGTCTGCCGCGCCGCCTGAACAGGCAACGGAGCGGCTCCGGATGACGAACTCGTAATCCACGGCATCATGCCGGCGCTGCGGACTTGCCGAACTTATCCGCAGCGTGGAAAGTATAGCGGAAAGCGGTTGGGACGGCAGGGACCTGCCAGGCGATCGCCACGGCAATGCGCCGCGGCCGGCAGCTAAAAGACCCGGGGCGGGGGTTTCCGGATACAGATGAGCGATCTCGGTGACTTCTTCAATGGCGGCCGGACCTTGCGCTCCCTGCCGATCGCGGCGCGCCTGATGTTGACGATGTTCCTGATGATGATCGGGTCGGGATACCTGATGGCGCTCGGGAACCTGTACTATCGGTTTGAATTCGCCGACGGGAAGCCAGGACTCAGCCTCGATGACTTCCGAGCGCACTTCCACGGCCTGGATGTTGCAGCGGAAACCGCACCCCGGGCGTCCGGTGCGACCGGCGGCGTGGCCAAGTCGCGCATGCTCGAAATGGTCGAACCGGGCCGCAAGATGCACCGCTACTTGGCCAAGGGCGGCGATCCGGCCATCCGCAGCCTGATCGGCTGGCTCAAAGCCGGCGCGCAGCGGGATACGTTCGAGACCGCCGGCACGTCGGCCGATCCGGACGATCCGAGTCCGTCCCGAGTCATCCTCAAACAGTGCTTGCGCTGCCACAACGTGGACTCCGGTGAGAAGCAGGACACGCCCTACGGACCCGATTTGTTCACGGTGGACTATGACATGGTCTACAAGTTTGCCGCACCGGGAACGGGTAAAGGCGTCGCGCTCGCGACGGCCGGCAGCACGGCAGAGGGCGCGCCGGCCGAGCATGTTCCGGCACAAGCGCTCGACCAATTATTTCTCGTCGCGCACATTCACATGCTCTCGATGCCCGTCTTTACGCTAATCGTGGGCGGGCTGTTCCTGATGTCCGGACGCAAGTGCACCACGCGCGGCGCCATCGCCGTGCTGCCGATGGCCGCGATGTTCATCGACTTCGCTTCGTGGTGGCTGGCGCGCGAGTCGCTGCTGTTTGTGCACGTGACGAATGTGATGGGCGCCGTGTTCGGGCTGTTCTTGGCCGTGCAGATGATCGCCGTGCTCGGGGCACTGTGGTTCGATCCGCCGCGGCGGACGAGCGCGCCGGCCGGCCGGTAGCCGCCGCGCCGGGGGTCGCTCTCAGACCCTGTGGCAGATGCTGCTTCAATTTCAGCACCGGCGCGAACAGATCGCCGAGCTTGTCGATCCGGGCGTGCACATCATCGGCCTCGAACACCAGCCGCTCGGCATCCTTGCGGCGCAGCGCGCGCTGCACCTCGTCCCAGGCGATGGGCGTAGACACGCGCGGCCGCTCGCGGGCGCGGAGTGAATATGCGCAGACAGTCGTCTTGTGTTGATCGTTCTGGCTCCAGTCGATGAACACTTTTCCGCCGCGCAGTTCCTTGCGCATGTTCGCGGTCACCAGTTCCGGTGAGCGGCGCTCGAGCGCTTCGGCCAGCTCGCGGGCGAACGCCTTCGTGCGCGGGAAATCGATCGGCGTGTTGAGGGGGACGTAGACCTGCAAGCCCTTGCCGCCGGAGGTCTTGATCCAGCTCTGCAGGCCTTGCTCTTCGAGCACCTGGCGCACGTCGAGCGCGACGCGCGCAGATTCGAGCAGGCCGGCTGGCGGACCCGGGTCCAGATCGAAAACCATCATGGTCGGACGGCCGATATCTGCGATCCGCGCCATCGGCGTGTGCAGCTCAATCGACGCCAGGTTTGCGACCCAGACCAGGCTGGCCAGATCATTGATGACGCAGTACTCGATGGGGCCTTCCTTCTCGCCACGCCGCGGGACGCGGCCGACCGGCAGCCACTTGGGGCGGAAGGCGGGACACTGTTTTTCATAGAAGAACGGGCTCTCGACGCCGTTGGGATAACGCTTGAGGGTCAACCCGCGCCCGGCCAGATGCGGCAGCATCACGGGCGCGACTCGCACGTAATAATCGATGACCTGGCCTTTCGTGAAACCCGCGGCCGGATAGAGCACCTTATCCAGGTTGGAAAGCCGCAGACTTCGCCCGTCTACTTGCACTTCGGTTGAAGCTTTCATGCACTGCTCTTGCAGGCGCGCCATCGCACGAGGCCGTGTGTCGACGCGCATGCCTTCGAGGCAACTTCCGATCTCCTGACCGCGACTACCACTCCGCCATGAGATCATACGCCGCGGACACGAGCGGGCTACCGGCCGTTGCGCGGCACGCACGCATCTCCCGGGCTGTTCCCGGCGGCCAGGATTCGCGGCTGTAAGAAGTTGTGCCGGCGGCCTCAAAAATGGGATATCACTGCCCGTTCGGGTTGTAGCCCTGTGATGGCGTTGTGGTATACTGGATAGTCGATGCTACCGAGAGGGCGCACCGTCGCCCGTCAGGGCATGTTTCGGGGTTCTTCCAGGACGATGAGCGCGAGGTCGGTCGCCGCGGCGACCCTCGCATCGAGGCACATTCAAAGCGTGCAGGATCAGTCGAGTCACGAAGGAGTAATGGCGATGTTCACACGTGTGCAGAGGGCGATCGATCAAAAGTCCCTGGGCCGATTCTCGGCTTGGGCGGGCAGCCTGGTTGCGGCCATGGCGATGGCCAGTCTGGCCTGGGCCGACAACCCGACTCCCCGGTCGGGCAAGGATGACGGCGCTGCGGACAAGGCCGCGAAGGTCGCCGCCACCGCCGAGCCCGCCGAGGGTGATAAGGAGAAAGATAAGGACAAGGACAAAGATAAGCCCGACTATCCGAAGTTCGAAGAGGCGACCAAAGACTATAGCCTCATGCCCGTGATCACCCAGAAAGAGGGCGCGCAGCCGTTCCTGCCGCTTTACTACAGCGAGAAAAAGGACAGCCTGCTGGCCGTGATCCCCAAAAACATGCTGGGCAAGAATTTCCTGATGGCCGCCAGCATCGCCGCTGGCCCGGACTTCGCCGGCTGGATGTGGGACGATCATGTCGTCAAGTTCGAGGAACGCGATAAGAAGCTGGTGCTGATCGAGCCGGACCTGCGCTTCAAGCGCGGTGAGAAATCGACCGTCGAGGATGTGATCAACCGTACCTATACCGACACGATTGTCGCGGCCGTGCCCATCGTTACCAAGAAGGGCAATGATCCGGTCATCGAGTTGGACAAGGTTTTCAAGACTGATCTGGCCGGCATCTCGCAGATTTACGGCGGCAACATGGACGCCAGCCTGTCGCGCTGGGCCGAACGAAAATGCTTTGAGAAAAATGTCGAGCTGACGGTCAACGCGGCCCTGATGCGCCCGCGCGAGGGTGGCACGCAGGCGGCCGTGCACTATTCGATCTCGGAGTTGCCGAATACCGACTACAAGCCGCGCGAAGCCGATGAACGCGTCGGCTATTTCCTGACGGCCGTCAAGGACTGGAACCGCAGCCACTCCGATAAGACGCTATTCCGTCGCTACATTCATCGCTGGAACCTGAGGAAGGCCGATCCGAAGGCCGAGGTCAGCGACGTCGATCCGGACACGCAGATCAAGTTCTACATCGAGAAGACCGTGCCCGTACAGTATCGCCGTTACGTGCGCGAAGGCATCCTCGAATGGAACAAGGCCTTCGAAGCGGCCGGCATCCGCAACGCTGTTGCTGTTTTCCAGCAAACCGACAAGAGCTATGCCGATCTCGATCCCGAAGACGTGAATTTCAACTTCTTCCGCTGGATCGTATCGGGCCGTTCGTTCGCGATGGGTCCCTCGCGCGCTAACCCACTGACCGGTCAGATTTACGACGCGGATATCATCTTCGATGACTCGATGGCGCGCGTCTGGGAACAGCAGTATGCGGTGCTGTCGGCCAAGGGTCCGGCG
The DNA here is from genome assembly GCA_036505095.1 of Phycisphaerae bacterium. Taxonomy (GTDB): domain Bacteria; phylum Planctomycetota; class Phycisphaerae; order UBA1845; family UBA1845; genus DASXUA01. Next base: position 4,145 of record DASXUA010000194.1, on the reverse strand, counting down.
GCCATGTTCGACCCGCAGCTTTCGGCATTCCTGGAAGCCCACCCCGAATGGAACTTCGTGACGCGCGAGGCGGCTCTGCTGGGAGTCGGCACTCACGTAGCGTCGCCCCTCGTGGGCGGCGCCGGCGTGCCAGCGCCGGGCACAAGGCCCGACGCTACTGGACTCCTGTCGGTCTGCGGGGTCGATACCACGATCCCGCCGGCGGTCATGGCGCGGCTCTCGCAGCAGCAGGGCTTCTGCACCTATGCCGACGGCCTGATGCACGAGATGGCTTTCAACGGCGCCCTGCTCAAAGCCACGGGCAACGCCAATATGGCTGAGGAGTTCGTCGGGCAGATGATCAAAGAGGTGGCCATGCACGAGGTCGGGCACACGCTGGGCCTGCGGCACAACTTCAAGGCGTCGTCATGGTTGTCGCTCGACAAGATCATGGCCATCAAGGATACCGGCCAGGCGACTTGCGGCTCGGTCATGGATTACAACCCGGGCATGTTCGCCCTGAATAAGGAAGAGCAGGCCGATTTCGTAACACAGACCCTGGGTCCCTACGACATCTGGGCGATCCAGTTCGGCTATAGCCAGCCCAAGGACGGCCAGAAAGAAGAGGACTTGATCAAATCGATCACGTCGCGTGCCGGTGAGGCGGGTCTGGATTATGCGACTGACGAAGATACGGGCGTCTTCGCGCCTGACCCGCTGGTGAATCGCTTTGACAACGGCGACGACCCAATCGCCTATGCGCGGCAGCGGATGGCAATGGTCGAGGCGCTGCGCAAGGACATGGTGAACTGGGCGGTCGATGACGGCGAAAGTTACAATCGACTCCGCAAGACGTTCGACATGCTGCTGTTCGAGTACGGTCGCTGCTCCCAATACGTGGCCCGGCAGCTTGGCGGCCAGTACCTCAACCGCGAGCACAAGGGCGATCCAAAGGGGCGCGAGCCGGTAATCATCGTTCCGCCCGAAAAGCAGCGCGCTGCGCTGGATTTCCTGGTCGAGCGCATCTTCAGCGACCAAGCTTTCCGCTTCGACCCGGCCGTACTGAACAAGCTGGCTGCCGGCCGCTGGGGCCACTGGGATTCGGACGAGTTCGACACGCAGCTCGACTACCCGCTGCACGACCGCATCGCCAGCATTCAGTATTGGTCGCTGTTCTACGTGCTGAATCCGTACACGATCTCGCGGGTGTATGACTCGGAACTGAAGGTCCCGGCCGATCAGGATACCGTCACCGTCCCCGAGATCGTGACGCGCACGACGGCGGCGATCTGGTCCGAACTGAAAGAGCAGCCCAACGGCAAGACCTTCACCAATCGGCAGCCGTACATCTCCAGCATCCGCCGCAGCCTGCAGCGGCAGCATCTCTCGATGCTGTTGAATCTGGCTGTGCAGGAGCCGGACCGACGCCTGATGCCGGCCGACGTACATGCCGTCGCGCGCCAGACGCTGAAGGGCTTGTCGGATCAGCTTGGGCTCGTCGTGTCACGCAGCGGAGCCGGGCTGGACGATTTCTGCCGGGCGCATCTGGATGAATGCAAGACGCGGATCGACAAGGCCCTGGATGCCCAATTTATCATCCGATAGGGCCGAGGCTGGAGAGTAGACAAGCTATTTCGTGATCTAGTTCTCCAGTTTCTAGCTTTCTAGTTTCTAGGACGGCGGGTCCGGTCATTTCCGATCGGACTCGCCTTTTTTTAGGCGCCACAGCGGCCGATAAAAGCTGCTGCCGGTCTGTCCTGGACTCTGGCATGGCGCTAATCTTGCTAGTGCAGGCCGGTGGATAGTCGGCTCGCCTCGATCCGGTGTGGAGCGTCCAGCTCGGTGTGCCGATCTTCACGGGGAGGGCGAGGCTCCCGCCGAGCCGATGGGTGCGGAGCGGCCGGTCGCGCCGGGACGGCCGGGCGGTCATGACCTATTGATGAACGGGGGCGCAAGTATGTCGATCAAACGGAGTATCGTCGCCGGGGCGTCTTACGCGGCTCTGCTGTTGATGCTGGGCGGCTGGGGCTGGAGTTGCACGATTCCGGCGGTTCCGGCTTCGGGAGCGCCGACCAATTCCTCGTCTGTCGGCCCAGACCGCGACCACGACGGGCTATCGGATGACGACGAGGCGCGGCTGCTGACCGATCCGGATAACCCGGACACCGATGGCGATGGCTGCCCGGACGGATTGGACGACGCGCCGTTGCTCAATTCCGTCAGCACATGCCCGCAAGCCAATTCGAATAGCAATGCTAACGCGAACGTCAACTCGGCGAACCAGAATGCCAACAGTCTGCCGACCGGTGGCTTCATGCCGGCCGGAGATCAGTGCCCGTTCGTTAGTGGTTTTGGCTTGGCCACGGAACCAGGTTCCGGTTCCACGCGCGTGTCCATCACGTACGGCTCCAACGCCGGCTCGGTGCGGGTCGTGCTAGGCGCTCAGACGGTGACGCTTGGTCCGGGCGGTGAGCAGATGGTGACCTTCGCGGACTGTCCGCAGACGATCACGCTCTCCAGCGTCACGTTCGACGACGGCATGGGTCGCTTGCAGACGTATTCCGGCCTGACGTTTGCGCGCGGCTTCGACTATTCATGCGGTGGGACCCTCACCCTCACGTTTACCTCGTCGTGCAACATCGCGCTGAGCGAAGAGTAAGCTCGTTGCGAATTCACGTGGCGCCATCCGCCGGGCACACCGGTGGTTAGTGCGCAGCGCCCATGCACTCGTGCTATAATGTGGATGGCGATGGGTTCGCCACCACCCCGGCCACGGCAGGCCGGGGTCAGGTTCCCGACCGCGATGTGTTGCGGTTGGGGCCAGGAAACCGCCTGCCTTCTATGACGGGCTGATGACCCCTGCTGGCAGAGCGTTATGGACGCTCCGGTGGGGGCGTGGCCCCCAACGGTCCCCTCGACCTGCCGCGCGACAGCCGGCAGATCAGCGCATCCTGGGCGATTCGTTCACACCTGATGGGCGTCTCGATCGCCATCGCCGAAATGGAGCCGCAGCGCATGGGCGGCTACGGACCTCTGGATCCGCAGGGCCACGCCGAATTAGCCCGCATGTGCAATGAGCTGGAACGCATCATCGGCAAGCTCGATGCCTACCTGGGACGTGCGCCTGGAGAAGACCTCGCACAGCGGCTAGCGCGCCTCGAAGCAATCCCCATCGACCCGGAGCTTCTGGTCAACCTTGAACGAATCATCGCCGATCACGGGCTTCTGGAATTCCACCCATTGCTCGATGCAATCGTTGACCGCCTGGAATCCGGGCAATTTGTGATCGGCTTTTTCGGCCGCGTCAGCTCGGGCAAGTCGTCGCTGCTCAACCACATGCTCGGGCGGCAGGTGCTGCCGATCGGGGTCACGCCCGTGACGGCCGTGCCCCACGCGCGTGCGTGCCGGCAGGGATCCCGAGCTGCTGATCAGGTTCCAGTTCTCCGCTCCGCAGCGCTTACCGCTCGACCACATCGCCGAGTTCGTCACCGAAGAAGGCAATCCGCACAACACGCGGCACGTGGCCGAGGTTGAGCTATTCATCTCCTCGCCACTGCTGGGCGAAGGGGTTACGCTGGTCGGTACGCCGGGAGTCGGCTCGCTGGCCACTTCGGGCACCGCGCACGCGATGGCCTATCTGCCGCGCTGCGATCTGGGCGCGGTGCTGGTCGACGCCGGTTCCAGCCTGAATCACGAAGACCTGGCGGTCATTCAGGGCCTGCACGAGACGGCGATTCCCGCCACGGTCCTGGTCAGCAAGGCCGACCTGCTCGCGCCGGACGATCGCCTCCGCTTTGTGCGCTACGTCGAACGGCAGGCCCGCGAGCAGCTCGGGATGGTCGTGCGTGTGTTTCCCGTCAGCACACGCGGCGCGGATGTGGCGCTGACCGACGCCTGGATGGCCGATTATGTCCAGCCGCTGCTGGCGAATCACGGCGAAGCAGCGCGCGCGTCACTGCACCGTAAGACGGCTAACCTGCGCGAACTGGTCGTCTCCACGCTCGCCAGCCGGTTGGACCGGGCGCGCGGTGCGGCCACGCGGTTGGAGGCGGCGCGCATCGCGAACGCGCAACAGAAGTTCGAAGCGGCATCGAAACACATCGGGCGGATCGCGGAACAGATCTGTTTGCCCATCAACGACGGCCTGCCGGAAATCGTCAGGGATC
>DASXUA010000193.1:0-4321 GCA_036505095.1 Phycisphaerae bacterium | reverse complement strand
ATAGCCCGCCTTGGTCTGCAAATCATCCGGATGCTGCGGATAGCGCCCGGACACCTGCTGCAAGATCGCGGCGTACACAAACGTCTGGCTCACCGGCGTCAGCGACGTGCCGGGCGAGCGCACCAGCCCGCGCTGCGCGATCGGATGGATCTCCTTCTTGTTCTCGCCGCGCATGGCGACGAAGCCGCGCTCGGCCTGCAAATCGACGATAAGCTGCGAGAGCGCCGAGTTGGCGATGTCCTCGGGCCGGGCCGTCGCCCCCAGGTTCGACCCCAGCCGCGACAGCGATTCCAACTGGCTGAGCGTCAAGGTCACGGGCGTTTTGAACTTGATCCACTCGCTGCCGACCGGATCGCTGCGGTCCGGCGTCAGGAACTCCAGATCGAGCTTGTCCCGTGCGACGCCGTCCTCGAGAAACTCCAGCACGCGGTCGCCGATACGGATGATGTCGCCGGACGACAGCAGCACCTCGCTGATCGTCTGCCCATTGACGAAGGTCTTATTGCGGCTGCCCAGATCGCGAAGGTGGTAGCGCTGGTCCGCGGTGCGCTCGATGCGCGCGTGTTCCCGCGAGATCAGGTCATCGGAAATGGCGATCTGACAGGTCGCCACGCGCCCGATCAGCACCGGCTCACCGCCCAGCGCCAGCGTCTGCGACTGCCCCGCGTCATCCAGATAACGGATCGATGGCATGAAGCCTATCTATACCGAATCCGGCCGCCTGGGGACAGGGGCGCACCTATGACGGCGGGAACGCTTTCCGAGTTCCAATTCGCATCGCCATCAGCGATTATTCAACCCGACAGCCGCGGCTTAGAATCAGGCTTTAGGCGCCCGCCTGGGCTGTTTGGCCGCGGATTGACGCGGATGACCGCGCATTCACCAGACGCGCGCAATGGGCAGGCGGTTCAACGATTGGCATTCGATAACGATAGAAAACCAGTCCGCGTTGATCCGCGAGAATCCGCGGCCCAATCATGACTTCCATGATCGATTCGCATGCGCATCTGACCTACGACCCGCTGTACGCCATCGTAGACGAGGTTCTGCGCGCCGCGGCCGCGGCGGGCGTCGAGCAGGTGATCTCGGTGGGTACCGATGCGGCCGACTGGCGCCGCGCGGTCGATCTGGCTGAGCGGCGCGAACCGGTTCTTGCTGCCCTCGGCGTCCATCCACATCACGCGGCCGAGGCGCTGGATACCGATTTCGCCACATTGGGTGAGTTGCTGAAGCATCCGCGCGTCGTGGCCGCCGGCGAAATGGGCCTAGATTACCACTACGATTTTTCGGACCGTGCATCACAACAACGGGTGTTCGAGCGGCAACTCGAGTTGGCGCGCGGTACCGATCTGCCCATCATCATTCACAGCCGCGAGGCGCAGGCGGATGTCGTGGCGACGCTCGTCCGCCGCGGGTTCGAAGGCCGGCGCGTGGTGTTTCATTGCTTCACGGGCACGCGTGCCGAGGCCGACGAGATCGCCGCGCACGGCTGGCGCATTTCCTTCACCGGCGTGGTCACGTTCAAGAAATCGCAGGACCTTCAAGCGATCGCGGCCGCCTATCCGGCCGACCAGCTCATGCTCGAGACCGATTCGCCCTACCTCTCGCCCGAGCCGGTGCGCAGCACGCGCCCGAACACGCCGGCGCATCTGGCGCACATCGCGGCGTTTCTAGCAGCGCTGCGCAGCACCTCCGCGGAACAGCTTGGCTCAACCACAGCCGCGAATACGCGTCAGTTCTTCCGCCGCTTACTGTCATGATCGGAAGGAGCGGACCTACGGACGCGATCATCAATCTCAATAAACCGCAGGGCATCAGCTCGGCCCAGGCGCTGTACCGCGTGCGCAAGGTGACGGGCGTGCGCAAAAGCGGGCACGCCGGCACGCTGGATCCGGCCGCAGACGGCGTGCTCGTCCTATGCCTGGGAAAGACCACCCGGCTAGTTGAGCTAATCATGAATCAGCCCAAAGTGTACCGGGCCGTCGCCCGGCTGGACGCCACCAGCGAAAGTTTCGACAGCGCCCGGCCGCTGCTGCCGGTCAGCGTGTCGGAGCCGCCCCTCCGCGAGCGAATCGAGGCAGCACTCCGCGCCTTCGAAGGCGAATCACAACAGGTCCCCCCTTCCATCAGCGCCGTCAAGGTCGGCGGCCTGCCGGCCTACCGGCGCGTGCTCAAGGGTCAGTCGCCGGAGCTGAAGGCCCGACCGGTTCAGATCTACTGGATTCACCTGCATGCCTACGAATGGCCCACCTTGGATTTCGAGATGGCTTGCGGACGCGGGACTTATGTGCGCGCCGTCGTTCGCGACCTTGGCCAGCGGCTGGGGACCGGCGGAGTGCTGACGAAGTTGGCCCGCTTACGGGTGGGACCGTTCACCATTTGCACATCCATCGGCCTGCAAGAGCTCTGTGATTTCCAAATGCCCATTTCCGATTCGTTACGGGCACCGTGGCTCATACCCATCGATGAAGTCCGTCGGCTGCTGGAGACGACGCCGACGATTCCCCCACCGCTTCCAAAGGGCGATTGAGCCGGTCAAAGCGCCGGCCATATGCGGCGTCCCGGCATCAGACTCGATACTTTTCTTCACGACACAATGTCCACACGGCTTCGCATTGTGCGACATCGTGTCGCCACCTTTATGCGTTTTTTGCACGAAAAGCCTGATTTCCGGGGTTCCGGCCAAGTTCAGCCCGGCGGCACGCGGCGTGCTCAGCTTTTGGCACCAAGCTTGTCACGCCAGCACCGCGGCGACAGTCTTGGCTCCGCTTTGGCGGCTTATTTGCGACCGACGGCCGAGAGTCACTTCCAAACGCTGCTCGCTCTCGTGGCTCGTTGGTCCAGCGCCCGACAGGGCTGCGAGCGTGGGCTGAGCGCGCCAGCGCGACGCTTTTGAGGGTCGCGCGGAAGCGCTCGCAACGCTCGTGGCTCTGCGGCGCGCGCTCGCAAGTTGCAGATCAGCGTTTCAGTCGCTATCACGCCCCCGGTTCCCGTTGACACGCCGCCTGCCATTGGCAGCGGTCGCAACCCGATGTGGCTTTTGCCCGCGACGAGTCAAGGGTTCGGTCGAATCAGGACGCTCCGTGGGACCGGGATGGCGCGGATCCTTTATGGTGTAGTAGGGCAGGGGCTCGGCCATGCCACCCGCGCGCATACGGTTGCCAGCGGCTTGATGTCGCGCGGTCACGACGTGCATTTCGTCAGCAGCGCGCAGGCCACGCAATACCTGTCAGCGCATTTCCCCGGGCGGGTGCATGACATATTCGGGCTCCACATTCAGTTCCGCCAATCGGGCGTCGCCGCGCTGGCGACGATTATCTCGAACGTGCGCCACGCCCTGCGGGAGCTGCCGGGCACGAGTCGCACCCTACGCCACTTGCTGCAGGAGCTGCGCCCGGCGCTGGTCATCAGTGACTTCGAGCCCTTCAGCGCTTTCTGGGCCCGCCGCGGCGGTGTTCCCTACATCAGTCTGGATAACGAGCATCTACTGACGCATTGCCGTGTGGAGCGGCTGCCGAACCGCTGGTTGTCGCGCGTGCAGGCTTATTTGCCGACGCGCTTGATGGTACTGAATGCGCGGCGCTACCTGATCACCTATTTTGAGCCGCTGCCCGTGATGCGTCAGCCGGCCGTGGTCGTTCCGCCGCTGCTGCGGCCGGAGGTGTACGACCTGTCGCCGCGCGCGGGCAACTATCTGCTCGTATACCTGAGCGCGGGCCTGGATGCGGATATGTTGTGCCGCACGCTCGAAAGTTGGCGGACCGCGCCGATCCGGGCGTATGTTGCCGGGCGCAGTGGCGAAGCCGGGCACGTGTCGTATCGGCCGCGCAGCGTACAGGGGTTTCTCGATGACCTGGCGGGCTGCCGCGGCGTGTTGACCTCGGCCGGATATAGCCTGCTGTGCGAGTGTCTGCACCTGCGCAAGCCCATGTTGATCGTGCCGGCCGCCGGGCAGTATGAGCAGGAACTCAACGCATATTACATTCAACGGTGGGGTTACGGCCTGGCGGTGGCGGCGCCGACGCTGGCGGCGCTGACAGCCTTCTGGGAGCGTTGTGACCAATTCGCCGCGAACATGACGCACGCGCCGCAGGCGGATGTCGGGCGCGTGCTGGATCTGATTGAGCGCGAGATAAGAGCTACGTCGCGATGAGAAGCCGTGTGAGATCTCACTCTCCCAGCGGACTGGCTATGAGTTCTTCTAATCGCGGGGGCATCATTTTTCCAGCCTCGGGGCCATCCGTTCAGCGCGGCGTTGCCGATGGAGTTGTTCGTCATACGCCGTGCGATCGTACCAGCAACGGTAGGCGATCTTCACCCA
>DASXUA010000192.1:0-2721 GCA_036505095.1 Phycisphaerae bacterium | reverse complement strand
GCATTCGCGCGGCGGCGGCGCTGCGCTCAGCGTGATCTGATACGGACCTGATCCGGAGCCGCTGATGCTCGCGATGCTCGGGCAGTCGGCCTGACCATTACCGGTGATATCGGTGCAGCTTACGGCCGTGTTGGATGCGTCCGGCGCGGGCGACGGCGTGCCAAGGAACGTGACGCTAATGCTCGCGTAATCGTACGGACCTTCACTCGGTGTGCCGGCGACGCCAATGCCCTGCGGCACGAGTGCATTGTCCGTGTTCTGCAATACATCACGGAACGACTGCGCGAGCGCATACGGGCTACTGAGTGGTGGGATTGCACCGAGAAGCTGCGGCAGCTCCGGGCAGCCCCAGCGCGCGATCCGCCCGGATGAGAAAGCGCCCGCGAGCGCGAACTCGCCACCTACATAGAGTGCGGGTGGCTGTGAGCCGTTGCCGTCCTCGTCGAAGCCTGCCAACGCGAAAACTTCTGGCGTTGCAGAGGAGCCTGTGGGTGCGCTTATCCCATCATCGAGTGCGGACCAGGAAGACCCATCCCAGGCCGCTATGCGTTGCGCGGGCACGTTACCGGCCAACGTGAAGTTCCCGCCTACGTAAAGGCGGCTCAGTTGTGGGCCACTACCATCAGGATCGAAGACAGTCATTGCGTGGACAAAGCCGCTGTGCTCCCCGTTTGGGCCTCCAGCAGTGACTCCTCCGTCAACCGGCAGCCACTCCAAGCCGTTCCAGCGCGCGATATTGTTTACCGTGCCTCCACCCGCTGTGTCGAATCTCCCGGCCGCGTAGAGCTGCGCCGGTGCGGGACCATCACTGTCTGCATCGAACACAGCCAAGGCCGCAACGGTGCCCAAATCCATGCCTGTCCCGACTGGCGACCAATTGCTGCCATTCCAGCGCGCGATGTTATGGACGGGAACTCCGCCTGCCGCGTCGAACACGCCGGCGACATAGAGCGCAGGCTGAATGGGTCCGGCGTCGTCATCATCAAAGACTGCCAATGCATAGACAACCGGCAGAGAACCCTCCACGCCGGTACCCACCTGAGACCACTCGCTGCCACTCCAGCGCGCAATTCTGCTAGCGGGGAAACCGCCAGCCATAGTAAACCCGCCACCAACGAAGAGCGCCGGCGGGTTCGGGCCCAGCCCATCCTCGTCAAAACCAGCAAGCGCCAGCACCTCTGCGAACGAACCGGAGATTCCCGTACTCAACGGCGACCACCCGCTGCCGTCCCACTTGGCTATTGAGTTCGCAGTCGCTCCGCCCGCGATCGCGAACTTTCCCCCTACGTAGAGCGCCGACGTATGCGGCCCGTCCCCGTCATCATCAAATACTCCCAGGCAATCCACGACGACTGTGGCAGGTCCGCCTTCGAGGCCTGAGCCGAGCGAACTCCAATCTGCTCCGTTCCAGCGGGCGATCCGATTCGCCGGCTTTCCGCCGGCGAACGTGAACGCGCCACCGGCATAGAGTTGCTCGAGGTTTCCACCGTCCCAACTGGTAAGCGCCGCGATCGCGCTAGGAGTTGAAATACTCGGCGCCGTCATACCACGATCGATTCGCCCCCAAGCCGCTCCGTCCCAGACTCTCACGTAGCCTGGCGATGCCTGGCCTCCAATTTGACCGGCCACGAGCTTGGGAAATCCGGGACCATTCCCATCAACATCGAAACCTGCCAGAGCATAGACCGGTTGCCCGGCGCCGTTGCCGAGAGCAGACCAGGTTGTGCCATTCCAGTTCGCGCTTCCGTTGACGGTCAAGCCGCCAGCGGTCGTGAACAGTCCGCCGACATACAGAGCCGGAACAGCCGGACCGGAGCCATCCTCGTCGAATACCTTGAGCGCATAAACATCGTTATTCGCGCCGCTGCCGACCGCCGACCACGTTGACCCGTTCCATTTGGCAATGCGGTTGAACGTGAGCGAGAAGCTTCCGCCAGCATAAAGCTCGGGCGGGTTTCCACCCGCGCCGTCGTAATCAAAAACACCCAGCGCGTAGACGTTGCCGCTCAAATTGACCCCGAGCGAAGACCAGGATATTCCACTCCAGCGGGCGATGTTGGATACGCTGACGCCGCCCGCGTTGGAAAAATTGCCGCCGACGTACAGCCCCGCTGGAAATGGGCTGTCTTGGCTGGGCTCCAGCGCCAGAAGTGCGTATGCCGGTCCCGAGAGTCCGCTGCCCAACGCTGACCAGGAGCTGCCGTCCCAGCGCGCGACGCGATTGGCAGGGATACCGCCCGCCGACGTGAAGAATCCGCCCGCATACAGGGCCGGAGCGTCAGGGCCCGGGCCATCATGATCGAAGACGGTCAGCGCCCGTACGGTTCCATCAACACCGCCGCCCACAGGGGTCCACGAGATGCCGTCCCACTTGGCAATGTTGCTTACAGCAAGATCGCCGGAGAGCGTGAACGATCCCCCCGCATGAAGCGCCGGCGCGTGCGGACCATCCCCATCGTCATCGAATATCGCCAGTGCATAGACTGAGCCGTTGAGTCCACTGCCCAGCGCTGACCACGATCTGCCATCCCATCGGGCCGCATGACTGGCGTTTAAGTCGCTGGAGAACGGCCAATAGCCTGCGGCCGTAAAATCACCGCCGGCCATAAGCACGGCCGCCAGCGGGCCATCGCCGTCTTCATCGAGCGTGACAAGTGCGCGCACTGACTGGTTCAGCCCTCCGATGGCGAATCGGTCGGACCAGGCTGGTTCGCAAGATTG
>DASXUA010000191.1:0-2030 GCA_036505095.1 Phycisphaerae bacterium | reverse complement strand
GTTTCCTGCGGGGCGTCATGCTCAATCACTGGTATCACCATCGGGGCCAGCTCGGCGTCTATCTGCGTCTGCTCGGCGCCGTGGTCCCCTCGAGTTACGGCCCCAGCGGCGACGAACGACCCGCTTGACGAACGGAAGGAGCGTTCCAGAGCGGCCGCGCTGGACCCCCGGCCGGAATCGGCAGCATACGAGACCGCCCACGCTTCCGCCGCGGTGGGTTCCTTTGGCGCCGGCGCGTGGACGCCGGCTGTCCGGGACCCCCGCCGCACGTTTTTCTGTCGGCACACCGCTCACGCGAAAAAAACGAGCGGTTGGACGTTCGGACGGTTGGACCCTTGACACGCCGCCGCCGCAAAGCGGCGGGCGTCGCGAAGCGATTCGGCCCAAAGGCCGCGGCGTGTCAAGGGTTGGACGGGTCTAGAAACTAGAGACCAGAAAACTAGAAACTAGACTGTCCGCCCGCGATGTCCGCCTTGGATCCGGTCGCCGGCGCGCTGCCGATGCGCTCACTTATACTACATGCGCGCTGATCGCCGCGTGCGCGCCATGTGGCGCGCGCCAAGGCGCAAAGCCGCTAAGCATAAGGACCTACGTGACGAGCGTGCCGGGTCGGGATGCGGGATGCACAGGCGGGATGGATTCGTTAGCATCTTGTCATGGGACTTGACAGCGTTGAACTCGTGATGGAGGTGGAGGACCGGTTCAAGATCAAGCTGACCGAGGCGGAGTGCAGCTCGGTGCGCACGGTTGCCGAGTTGGCCGCGCTGGTGTTTGCGCGACTGCCAGGTGCGCAAGGGCTGTGCCCTGCAATGCGTGCATTCCATGAGCTGCGGCGATTGCTGATCGCACAGGTCGGAATTGAGCGCGGGCTCATCCGGCCCCAGGCACGTCTGGATGCTTTGCTCTCTCACGATCGATGGCGCTGCTGGAGGAAGCTCCGCAAGCAGAATCGTCGCATTCCGCGCCTGGTCGCGACAGATCGAGGCAGCATGCTGGCGTTGACCGTCGGCGCGACGTTCACTTTTCTATGGTTCGTGAGCTGCACAGCGATCTGGCAGTTGGGAGAGGAAATGGCCATACCGGCGAGCTTCCTCGCGCTGACGGTGTGGATTCTGGGCGTGGCGGGAGTTTGCGAGCTCTCCAGGCGCCACTTTCCGACCGGGCTGGAGACGGTCGGCGATCTGGCGCGCATGGTGTCTCCGATGGAGTTGCCGCGCTCCAGCGCCGGCAAGCAGCCGGCGATGCAGCAATTCGTACTCGAGGAGATACGTCGGCTGACGGCCGAGCAACTTGGGATTCCGCTCGAGAGGATCCAACCCGGGTCAGACTTCGTGAAGGACCTGGGGTTCAATTGACGGTCCCTGCCGAGCACTCCTGGCAGCCGACGGATTGTGTAATCGCGGGCGAGAACGCGCATACTCGTTGACTGGGTGAGTTCTGTCGCCCGTTCAGGGGCTGGGCTATCTATTGCCCGCCCATTGCCGCCGCGGCGGCGGCGATCTGAGCGGCAACAAGAGCGGCGTGCGTCACAACCGCGGGAACCTCCGTAAGATGAGCGGCCAAGCACGATTCGGCGAGAGCGTAGGTACTGAGAATTCGATGTCACTCATTGGCACACGCACGCGATTCGGCCGCATCGCCAAATGGATTGGCCTGTGTGTGTCTGTGGTAACGGCCGCTGGAACGCTCCCGGCGTCGGGCGGTGTCGCGCTGTGGGTAACCCGAACTGGCGGCGTGCACGTGGGCACGGTGTACGGCACCGCCTATGTGGCTTGGCGGACGAAGCCCTGCCCGATCAGCGGTTACTCCGGCTTTGTTCCGGAGCCGGGTTGGAATACGTTGTGGTACGCCCATAGCTGGGACGACTATTTGCGTCCGGCCTCCACTCGCTTCATGACAGCCCCGCGATCCGGGTGGACGATTCCACAACACCGTTATGTCAGCGTCCCACTCTGGATGCTGTCGCTGGCCAGCGCTATGCCGATCATCTGGCTCTGGCGCCGCGACCGCCGTTTCAGCGCGGGCCACTG
>DASXUA010000190.1:0-1968 GCA_036505095.1 Phycisphaerae bacterium | reverse complement strand
ATCCTCGGCTTTGCCGAGTTCGGTGCCTTTCCATTGTCCGAGGATGGCGAGACGGTGGCGCGCTGCGTCGCCATCGACGACTTCGTGCCCTTCGATTCCAAGGCCGGCAAGCCGCGCTGATCCCTAGGAGTTGATGCCCGTATCAACGATTGCGGCCTAGCCCCCGTGGCACTATGCCGCCACGACCGACCCAATTTGTCAGGTTGCGGTCACCATGGCCCCCTACATTCGGCGGCCCTTGGCTTGTTGCACATCAACACAGGAATTAAAGGTCTTGCGCATGGGCGCTGGACACTGATTCGCCAATGGGTAAGTTATCCTCGGATTTCCGGGGAATCGAACAGAAGACGTCCTATAACAAAATGGAGCGTCCGCTCATGGATTCGCCGCTCGATCATCGCACTTATCGCGCGCTGGTGCCGCAATTGGAGCAGCAAGGGTTCCTGCGTATCCCGGTCCATGCCGCGCTGCGGTGCGCGACCGATCGCGTCTTTACGCTTGCCAACGAATTCTTCTCCCGTCCCGCGGCGGAGAAGCATCATTTCGCGCACCCCGCCTGGGTCGAAGGCTATCGCGAGCTAGGCCCGGAATATGCCCAGGCGCCGGAGCGTCCCGACCTGACCGAATCCTTTTCCGCCTGGAACTGCAACCGCGTGCGGCCGGAGCTGGATTCGTGGGCCAGCGGATGCCCTTTGCACGGCGCGCTGCGCAGCGTCTCCAACGTGCTGGATGAGGTGGTGCACGGGCTGTTCGCCGCCATGGCCGAGCATTTCAAGCCCGGCGCGCCGGAGCTGCGCTTCCACAACGCGACCTATATGCAGCTCAATTACTACGAACCGGCGCGCCACATCCGCGACCTCCTGCAGGATTCGCACGAGGACGGCCATCTGGTCACAATGGTCAGCACCAACGCGCCGGGCCTCGAGATCCAGGTCAATGGCGAGTTCGTGCCCGCCGATGTCGGCCGCGACGAGCTGTTGCTGATGCCGGGCAGCCTGTTGTCGCTGATGACCGGCTATCGCGTGAAACCGCTCTATCACCAGGTGCGCAACAGCCGCCGCACCGACCCGCGCTTTTCCATGCTCTATTTCGTCAATCCGGAGATCAACCAGCAGCTGGTTCCCTGGGTGCTGAACGAGAGCAACGCCGGCATCGACCTCATCGAACGCGCCAACGCAGCGCCGAAACAGTTCGGCATGCCGACCCTGGAAGACAGCCTCGCCGGCCAAGCCGAAACCCGCGCCACCGAACTCACCCTCGCCGACGCGGCGCAGTAATCAGGGCCACCGTTACAAGTCGTCCGAAAGTGCCGCTCAAGGGCTCGGCTCGGTCACCGCAAACATCTGACTGACGCCGCTATCCTCGACGCCATTTGCTCCATGCACGCCACTGCTCGGGGAATTGTCGTACCCAAGGCTCGCTGCGATGAAGGAACTCGCTCGCCGCGGCGATGCAGCGTTCATCCGCGGTTCGGTCGGACGCAATTGCAATCGGGGCTTCCACGACGATCCGAAAGCCGGCCCGGCGATCGCGCACGGTAAAGACCGGCAGGAGCGGCGCGCCGCTCAGCGCCGCCAGGCGGGGCGCCCCGACAGCCACCGGAATCCGACCTCCGAAGATCGGCCCCATGATCATGTCGCTGCCCTCCGTGGACGATGCAACAATGGACACGACCTCGCCGGCTTTCAGGGCCCGTACCATCCGCCGCATCGCGGTCGAAGGCGCATTGCGGTCGAACACGATGCGCTGCGACAAATATCGGTCCTCAGGGATGCAGCGAATGCGATTGAGAAAGCCGATGCCGAAACGCGTTTCGGAGAACCCGTGCTTGTGGCTGCTCAGGTGAGAAACCCGATGGCCTCTCTGATGGAGTGCGATCTTGGTCGGGCCGCTGTTGAAGACAAAAGGGGCGACCCAGAGGATGGCGCCCTTGCCGGCCTTGAGCGCGCTTTGCAGATGGTCTTCCCC
>DASXUA010000189.1:0-14506 GCA_036505095.1 Phycisphaerae bacterium | reverse complement strand
GCCTGATCAGCGCCCCTGAGGCAGTGGTGCTGGACCCCGACATCTTCAACTTCGACTGGGCGCCGACCGGCGTGCAGCTTGCGTATTCGAGTTTCGCAACGGGGAGCTGCGGGACGACGGCGTGTCCACTTATCTACATTTACGCGCTCGGCGGCGCGCCCTATCTGTTGACCGACGGCGGCCAGCCCGCCTGGTCATCCAATGGCGCGAAGATCGCCTTCCGCACCAACGGCGGCTTCGGTGACATCGCCACGATCAACCCCGACGGCAGCGGCCGGACCACGATCCTCCAAGGACACGCGGGGCGATTCATCGACCTCTCCAGGCCCAGATGGTCGCCGGCCGGCACGCATCTGACGTATCACCGCTTTGGCGCATTTGGCAGCAACATCTGGGAGGTGTACAGGGCCACTGCCAACGGCAGCAGCCCGGCGAACTTGACGGGCGACCTGTCGAACCCAGCCTTGCCGGTGGCGTGGCGCTGATGTGGGCTCGGTGCGTCAACCCGCGATGCGCGCGAGATGTTCATGGTCTGCGTGTAGATGCAAAACGAATGGAGGCAAAGGGCACCCGGTGTCGACGGCGAAAGCAGCGACGGGAAACGGCATGCCTCAACACAGGAGTTTACCTTATGAGAACGACAGCTTTGGCTTTCATCGGTTCCGGTTCGCGCAACACGTCGCTCTACGCGCTGTTCATATTGGCACCGGTCTTCATGGCATCCGCAACGCACGCGCAGCAGTGGACGGTCATAAACCTGGAGCCAGCCGGGTCGAGCCAATCGGACGCGTACGGCGTGGAGGGGGGCCAGCAGGTGGGCCGGGCCGGCGTAGGGGGCTACTACCACGCCGCCATGTGGACCGGCTCGGCCGGGTCTTGGGTTGATTTGAATCCATCCGGGGCGCTCGGCTCGGAGGCCTACGGCGCGGGCGCCGGCCAGCAAGTGGGCTATGCCAGTTTCACAGTGCCCGGAGGGGCTGTTCATCGCGCCGCCTTGTGGAGTGGCTCGGCCGGCTCTTGGGTCAACCTCAACCCCGCCGGGTCGACTTTCTCGGAGGCCGCCGGGGTTTCCGGCGGCCAGCAAGTAGGCGTTGCCTGTGTGGGCGGCGTCTGCCGCGCCAGCCTGTGGACCGGGACCGCTGCATCGTGGGTAGACCTGAACCCTGGATGGGCGGGTGCCTCTAATTCGACCGCCTCGGGCGTGGGCGACGCCCAGCAGGTGGGCTATGCGCAGGTGGGCGGCGTGGATCGCGCCAGCCTGTGGACCGGCACGGCTGAGTCATGGGTGGACCTGCACCCTGCCGGCGCGGATTCGTCCTGGGCCTTTGCAGCCCATGCTGGTCAGCAGGTGGGCCGGACTCACCCCGGACCATTCGGCCGCGCCGCGCTATGGAGCGGCACAGCCGAGTCGTGGGTGGACCTGCATCCGCCAGCGGCGTACTCCTCGGAGGCCCGGGGTGTTCACGCCGGCCAGCAGGTGGGCTGGGCAGATGTCGGCGGCGTCACACGGGCCAGCCTGTGGAGCGGCACGGCCGCCTCGTGGATGGACCTGCACTCCTTCCTGCCGGCGAGCTACGTCACGTCGCGGGCCTACGCAATCTGGCACGACGGCGTTGGGTTCACATACGTGGTCGGGCGTGGCAACATCCTGGGCGGAGGCGGCGACGCGCTGATGTGGGTGAAAGCTCCCGTGACAATCGCCGCGGCCAACCCGCCGGCATCCAACCCGTACGGGGCCGGCGTTTTCCGCGACGTCTTACAGAACACGACCGCCGCGCTCACGCCGCAGGGAATCGGCGTCGCCGGCACGCCCGCTGAAGGACCGTATACATACGCGACGATCAGCGTCACATTTTCGAGTGCGCCTGCGCCAGCGCCGCTGCCCACCAACATCGGCGTCGAGTGCACTGACAGCGCGGCCAACGGTCCGGAAGACTGCCCAACCGTCACCGGCGTCACGGGTAGCGCAGCCGGGCCCTATCAGCTCACGCTCAGCGCGCCACCACCGCCACGCGAGTGCATCACGTTCACGTTCGTGGGCACGAGCGCCGGACAAAAGCTCCAATATCAAGTCCTGCCGGGCGACACGAACCTGGACGGCACCGTCAACACGCAGGACCTGCTGTTCCTCGTTCAGCGGATAAGTGACGGGAGCGCGAATCAGCCCGCCAACTTCGCGCGCTACAACATAAACCGCAGCCAGGAATCCGGCGGCGTACGCGTGACCACACAGGACCTGCTGCGCCTCGTGCAGCTTCTGAACGGCGTCAACGCCACGCAGGTCTTCAACGGCGCGACCGTCGCAGCGTGCCCTTGACATGCCGCGGCCGGATGGCCGCCCGCCGCCGCGCGGCGGGGCCGCGGCGCGGCAGCCATGTCAAGGCCGTGCCCGTAGCCGGACGCGGGCTGGTCCCCCGTTTGTGCTGCGTCATCATTTTCATTTCGCTCATCATAATCCCCTATGCGACAGGGGTTTGGCACGCCGCCGGCACCTGCTTCGACGGGCAGCGCCGCTGATCAAGTCTCAAAACCGCTGGCTGAAAAGCAGGACCCGCGTCACAATTCGCCGAAGTTCCGGCCTTCATCTCCAGGGCACGTGCCATGAACTCGGACAACACCATGAACCGCGAAGCGCTGCTCGCCAAGGCCCGTCAGGGCTCGCGTGAGAGCCTGGGCGCGCTGCTGGAGTCCTACCGCAGCTATCTGCGCCTGTTGCTGCGCGCCCAGATCGCCGAGCACTTGCAGGGACGCGGCAGCGATTCGGACGTGGTGCAGGAAACCGTCATGGAGGCCTATCGCGACTTTCGCCAGTTCCGCGGCCGGACGGAAGGCGAGCTGCTTGCCTGGCTCCGGCGTATTCTCGTGCACAATCTCGCCCGTTTCATCGAGCGCAATGTCACCACACAGAAGCGCGATGTGCGACGCGAGGTCTCACTTGAACGACGCCTCGGGCGAGTGGAAGACTCCAGCGCGCAGTTGCTCTCAGCGCTGACGAACGGGCGCAGCTCGCCGACCGCGCACCTCAGGCGTCGCGAACGCGCCGCGCTGCTGGCAGACCTGCTCACGCGGCTGCCAGCGCACTACCGCGAGGTCATCGTCCTGCGCGACCTGGAGGGCTTGCCTTTCGAGCAGGTGGCCGAGCGGATGCAGCGCTCAGCGGCCGCCGCGCGCCAGCTTTATGTGCGCGCCTTGGACAAGCTGCGAGAAGTTGTTGAGCCGGAGGAGCTGTCGTGAACGATCCACTGCTCGAGGAATCACAGCTCGCATCGGGCAACTCGGGCGATGTGAAGGCCCGCGCCATGCGCGTGTTCGAAGAATACCTGGCCGAGTTAGAACGCGGAACGCTCGCGCAGCCCGAGGAACTGCTGGCCCAGCATCCTGATCTCGCCGGGCCGCTGCGCGATTACCTGGCCGGGATGGAATTCCTGCGCAGTGCGGCCGCGGCGCTGCGCGGCGCGCCGCGACCACTCGAGCCGGGCGGCGAGTGTCTCGCTGAAGGCACACAGCAGTTGGGGGACTATCGCATCCTCCGCGAGATCGGGCGGGGCGGGATGGGGATCGTGTATGAGGCCGAGCAGGTTTCGCTGGGGCGGCGCGTGGCGCTGAAGGTGTTGCCGTTCGCGGCGGTACTCGATGCGCGGCAGCTTCAGCGTTTCAAGAACGAAGCGCAAGCCGCAGCCCAACTGCATCACACCAACATCGTGCCGGTGCACGCGGTGGGCTGCGAGCGCGGCGTGCACTATTACGCCATGCAGTACATCGAGGGCCGCACCCTGGCCGACGTGATCCGCGAGCTGCGGCGGCTCAATCCCCCTCTCCCTTACAGGGAGAGGGCCGGGGTGAGGGTTCAGGCGCCCGCAACTGATGTAGCACCGGCTTCCAGCCCGCTTGTGGTGCAGGCTTCCAGCCAACCTGAGGCTTCCAGCCTGCCGAGCAGCCCAGCGGATAGCGGCGCTGATTCGCCCGCGCCCTCGTTCCTGCAGCCAATTCCGGCATCACAGTTGTGGGGCAAACCTTTACCTCAAGGTTCCAGCCTGGTAACCAGCCGGCAGGATGCCGGCGGCACGTGCCGGCAGGATGCCGGCACCACAAACTCCGGCAGCAGCGGCGCGGTTGGACTGCCGGGCAGCGGCCACTCGACGAAGGATCGGGCCTTCTTCCGCGCCGTCGCGCAGCTCGGCGTGCAGGCCGCCGAGGCGCTGGACCACGCGCATGAGCTGGGCGTGATCCACCGTGACATCAAGCCCTCAAACCTGCTGCTCGACCAGCGCGGAAACCTGTGGATCACCGACTTCGGCCTGGCGCGCCTGCAGAGCGATCCCGGCCTGACGATTACCGGTGACGTGCTCGGCACGCTGCGCTACATGAGTCCCGAGCAGGCGTTGGTGCCCGAGCGCCGCGGGACACCGCTGGACCATCGCACTGACGTCTATTCTCTCGGCATCACGCTCTACGAGTTTTGCGCGCTGCAGCCGGCTTTCCCGGGCCGCGACCGCAAAGAGTTGCTGCGCCAGATTGCCTTCGACGAGCCGCCTCCCCTGCGCCACGTGAATCGAACGCTACCGATCGACCTGGAGACCATCGTCACGAAAGCCATTGCCAAGAATCCCGCCGAGCGTTATGCAACGGCCGGAGAACTCGCCGACGACCTGCGGCGCTTCCTGGAGGACAAGCCGATCACCGCCCGCCGCCCGACGCTGGTGCAGCGGGCGGGTAAGTGGTCGCGCCGGCATCGCACGGTGGTGGCCTCCGCACTCGTGATCCTGGCGCTGGCCGTCGTAGGTACCTCGATTGGCACGCTGCTACTTTGGCACGAGCGTGAGCACACGCGGGTCGCCTATCTCGAGGCGCAGGCTAGCGCACGGGAGGCGACCGCGCAGGCCAGCAAATCCGAAACAATCGCTGAGTTCATCGAACAGACGCTGGCTGGCGTCGATCCGGAAGTGGCGCGAGGACTTGACACCAACTTACTCAAGAAGTTGATGGATGGAGCCGCCAAGCGTGTCCGCGATGGCGAGCTATCTGGTGCCCCCGAGGCAGAGCTTCACCTTCGGTTGACCATCGGCGGGGTCTATCGGCAGATCGGCGCGTACGAGCCGGCGTACGAGATGCTAAGGGTTGCAGAGCAGATGGCGCTCTCGACGTACAGCGCCGATCATTCCAACCTGGCGCTGGCGCTCAGCGCGCTTGCTGAGTTGCTACAGCTAGAGGGGAAGTTCGATGAAGCGCTGCCCAAGCACGAGGCGGCTCTGGCAATCTTTCAGCAACTGCATGGCGACGACCATCCGTACGTGGCGGGCAGCCTTAACAACGTCGGCTACTGTCTCTTTCGGCTGGGTCGCCCGGCCGAGGCGCTGCCGAGAGTCGAGGCTGCATTGGCGATCGACCAGCGACTGCATGATGGCGACCACCTGGAGCTTGCACGGAGCCTCCACAACCGTGCCTGCTGCCTCGAGGCCCTCGGGCGATCGCCGGAAGCTCTGCGCGTTTTCGAGGATGCGCTGGCAATGCACGAACGCTTGGACCCGCGTGAGCGTCCGAGTCTGGCGACGAGTCTCGCCAAGTGGGCGAATTGCTTCATAGACCTAGGCCGACCAGCGGAAGCGCTGCCCAAGCTTCAGGCGGCGTTAGCCATGCGCCAGCGGCTGTTTCACGAGGACCATCCTGACGTGGCGTCTAGTTTCGACATGCTGGGCCGTTGCCTTGGATCCCTCGGACGGTCGACAGAAGCGCTGCCCAATTTCGAGGCCGCGTTGGCCATGCACGAGCGGTTGTATCCGGGTGACCATCCAAACGTCGCCCAGAGCCTGAATCAGGTGGCCGAGTGTCTCGTCTCACAGGGTCGCGCCTCCGAGGCGTTGCCCAAGTTTGAGGCCGCGCTGGCCATGAACGTGCGGCTATATGGGAGCGATCATCCGGACGTGGCGGCGGTTCTGATCAACATGGCCCTTTGCCTGCAATCTCTTGGTCGTGGGGGCGAGGCATTACCCAAGTACGAGACGGCGCTGGCGACGTACCAGCGGATTTTCAAGGACGATCATCCGTACATCGCGACGGCACAGACGAACCTGGCCCTGTGCCTTGACTCACTTGACCGGCATGCGGAGGCACTGCTTAGGCACGAAGTGGCGCTATCCATGTTCCAACGGGTGTATCATGGAGATCATCCGAGTGTCGCGTCGAGCCTGAATAATTTGGCCACTTGCCTGGAAGCGTCCGGACGCGCGCCGGAGGCGCTGCCCAAACACATTGAGTCGCTGGCGATGGTCCAGCGTCTGTTCGCGGGAGACCATCCGCAGGTGGCCATCAGTCTCGGCAATTTGGGAAGGTGCCTTCGGTCCGTGGGGCGAGCAGATGATGCACTCACCAAGTGCGAGGCAGCTCTCGCAATGTTTCGGCGACTTCATCCAAGCGATCATCCGTATACCGCGACGAGCCTAACCGATGTAGCGGTGTGCCTCGGTTCCGTTGGCCGATCGGCCGAGGCCGTGGAGTACCTCGAGACCGCCCTTGAGATGCGCCAGCGACTGTATTCGGGTGATCATTCCGATGTGGCCGACAGCGCCAAGCGCTTGGCCGGTTGCCTCGCGTCACTCGGTCGAGCCGAGCAGGCGTTAGCCCGGTACGAGGATGCCTTGGCGATGTACGAGCGGCTGCACGAAGCAACGCATCCAGCCATAACGACCACACGCGAAAAGATCGCCGCGCTGCTGGAGGAGGCGCACCGGTATTCCGCGGCGGAGGACCAGCGCCGCGCGATTGTTACTAGCCGCCGCGGAATTCAACCATCCGGCGATGTAGCTTTGGCCGCGGCACTTGCTCAGCTCGGCAGGAACCTCTTGCAACAGAACCGATTCTGTGACGCTGAGGCGTCCTTGCGCGAGTGCTTAGCGATCCGCAAACGGCTTATTGCTGACGGGCAGCCGGAGGCCTGGCTACGCTACAGCGCGATGAGTCTGCTGGGCGAGGCGTTGATGGGTCAGGAGAAGTTCGCAGACGCCGAGCCGTTGCTGGTGCAAGGCTACGAGGGCTTGAGGGATGACTCGCGCGTACCAACGCCAGCGCAGCTCGATGGCGCGGACCGCAAGGGCGAGGCGCTGGAGCGCATCGTTGCGCTCTACGAAAGTTGGGACGCCGCCGAGGCGGGCAAGGGATACGCCGAGAAGGCGGCCGAGTGGCGGACAAGACTGGCGGCGATCTCGCAAGGATCGCCCGATTCAAAGTAGCGCGGTGGAATCGCGCCGTTCAGTGAACGAATCTATCGGGCCGAACCCGATCCATGCAGTCGAAACGAATCGGCCGGTGAGCACACGCGGGCAAGCGAGGCACTCACCGGCCGGACACCGTCCGGGCACTTGGTCTGCGCGCCCGGCATGGATGACCTTCTCATTGTCACGCGGACCACACGACAATCCAGGAGAAACACATGTCAACGCGCAACCTAATCGGAATGACAATCAGCGCACTGGTGGCTTGCATCCGCCCGGTATGGGCCGACACGCCTCAGTTCTTAATCCTTTCCACTCAAGCCGGCAACATTGAGTCCATAGCCCAGGCGGCTTCGGCTGATGGCGCGGTGGTCGTCGGCGCGGACTTCACGGAATCCACGGGCGAGGCGTTCCGTTGGACCGCCCTGGGTGGACGAGAGGGGCTGGGAGACCTGCCAGAGGGTTGCTTCGGCAGCGAGGCACTCGGTGTCTCTGCCGGCGGCTCTGTAGTTGTCGGCTACGGCTCTGTTAGCGGTTGTTTCGACCTCATAGAGGCCTTTCGGTGGACTCTCGGCACCGGGATGCTGGGACTGGGCTACCTGCCCGCTGATAACCGCAGCCGGGCAACCGGAGTCTCAGACGATGGCCTGGTAGTTGTCGGAACGAGTTTCAACTACGGCACAGGGCACGTGGAGGCGTTCCGCTGGACTCCCGATGGGATGCAGGGGCTGGGGTGCATTCCGGGCGCCCCATACTGCTATAGCCGAGCATCGGCGGTGACATCGGACGGCAGCGTGATCGTGGGAGTGAGTTCCAGTCCCAACGGTTCCCTTGAAGCGTTTCGCTGGACGGCCGCCGGAATGCAAGGGCTGGGCTTCCTAGCAAATCCGTACTTACACGTTAGCGAGGCCCGCGCCGTTTCCGCAGACGGCTCAGTCGTCGTCGGGTGGAGCTGGAACATCGACAACGATCTCTACGGGTTTCCGCACCCCGAGGCGTTCCGTTGGACTGCCGCGGATGGAATGCAAACGCTGGGACGCGGATCGTGCGAGTCTCAGTTTCCTGGTCTTTTTGAATACGGAACCTCGGACGCGTACGGGGTCTCCGGCGACGGGTTGGTAGTCGTCGGAAATGACAATTACAACGGGTCGGCTTGCGGCTTCGGCCCATTTATCTGGGACGCAGCGCACGGAATACGCCGCCTGCAAGACGTTCTCGAAAGCGATTTTGGCCTGAATTTGGGCGGTTACACAGTCGGATGGGTCAGCGGCATCTCCGCCGATGGAAAGACGATCGTCGGGTCCGCTCATCACCCGGACGTCGCCTTCGCCCAGTCGTTCGTTGCACGGCTTGGCAACACCACGACGGGCAGCAACGTCGTCGCGGATCTGAGCGGCGGTACGCAGACGGCTGGAGGCTGCACGATCAGCTTCTCGGAAACTACCATGGGCGGCGAAACCGCCCTGGCCATTTCGGCTGTAGGTCCGACCCCGCCGGCCGGGTTTCAACTCGGCGATCCGCCAACCTTTTATGACATCAGCACGACCGCGTCCTACACCGGCACGATCGAGGTGTGCATCAACTACGCGAACGCTTCGTTTACCGACGAGACGGCGCTGCGGCTGTTCCATTTCGAGAACGATGCCTGGGCAGACGTAACCAGCTCGCTGAACACGAGCGCCCACGTGATCTGCGGACAGGTGAGCAGCCTCTCGCCCTTCGTCATCGCCGAGCCGGTGCCGCCGTGTGCGGGCATCGAGATTCATGCCGCGCGGCACACCGTCGGCAGCGGGTCCAATCCCAGTTCATCGAAGGCGCCGCTGGTCGGCATCACGGTGGGCGTCTACGACGCCTCGACCGGGAGCTGCGCCCGACAGCAGGACCAGCAGGGCGACGGCATCTCCTGGCAGGAATACGCGGCCATCGTCGCCAACTGCACTCCGGTACAGATCGGCATCACAGACGCTGAAGGCGTCGCGACGATCGCCGTCCCGGCCGGCGACTATGTCGTGATCAGCCACTTCGACTCGGACAGCGACGGCTCGCTCGATCAGTACATCGGCGTATCGGCCGGCGACTTGCAGTGCGGCCAGGTGATCAAGAAGCACCTTCAGCTTCTGGTCGACGCGCAGGGCAACAAGAAGCCCGGCAAGACCACGCGCCTGACCGGCTCGGAACTGCTGATCATTGAGCCGGAATACATAATCTGGGACAACACCATGCAGCTTTACCCGTTCGTGTTCGAGACGATTGGCGACTGGAGCATCACGACGTCGGTGACGCCGCCGGAGGGCTTTGTGGCCGACTATCCGCAGCTATCGGCCGATGTGAATAACGAATTGGAGGCCGTGCAGTTCACGATCACCGAAATCGGCAGCGATCCATCGCCGACGCAGACGCTCTTTGCGGTTACGCACAACGGGCAGCAGCGAACGGTAGCGAGCAAGGTCGACATCCGCCTCACGCCCGAATACGCCTCCGCGCGCGGCTTCGACGTGACCGATTTGCGGAAAAACGGTCTGATCGTCGAAAAGCGCGGCCGCCGTTAAATGCCTGAGGGCTTCATTAGTGGCCCAGCTCCAGGCAGCGGGGCGAGCCGGCGAGAACAGCTTCCAACTTGAAGAATGCGAGCAAGGACGCAACGCCGACAATAGCTGATCGTTTCGAGAAGTCAGTTACTCAACAAACGCGGCCGGTGAGCACACGCGAACTCGTTCGTGACTCACCGGCCAAGCATCGACCGGGCGGTTGGTCTGCGCGCCCGGGACAGATGACTTTCTCATCATCGCTTGGACCACTAAAGGGAGCAATACATGTCACGCTGGAATGCTGTTCGTCTGATGAGCGCACCGTTCGCGATATTTGCAGGCGTGCCCGCGTTGTTGCTGCCGGCTGCTGCGGCCACGGCTTACCCGCCTCCGAGCGGAGGAGGCACCGGCGGCGGAACGATCTATTACACCTACGCCGGCGTGCTCAACACCATGAATTCCGACGGCAGCAACAAAACGCCGCTGCCGGCGGGTGTTTCGGGCGAACCGAGTTACGCCTTCCATGGGACGACGAATGACCGCTGGTTCCTGCACGTCGCCGACGGCGAACTGTACGCGGTGCGCGGCGATGCGGCTATGGACGTGCAGCTCACGGATTCGTTCGACGGAATCACCGTGGTGTCGGATGTCGTCCCGAATTGGGCGAAGGACAATCTTGTCACGACCACGATCAACGAGGCTGACTCGTTCGTTTCGTTCCTCGGTGACGCGGGCGGAGTCGAGGCGATCTACCGCGCGGATACGGCGTTCGACTCTGCGGGCGTTCCGTTTCTGAGTAGCGCCGCCGCTCTGGTGGTCGCCGATCTCGACATTCTCCAGTTTGACTGGTCCCCCAGCGGTGCGCAGCTCGCATACAGCCGCAGTGAATCCGGCAACTGCGGTACTGTGGCGTGCCCGGTGATCAATCTCCATAACGTCGGCGGCACGACCGTGTTTCTGACTGACGGCTCGCAACCGGCCTGGTCGCCCAGCGGCGCCAAGATCGCTTTCCGCACCAACGGCGTCGTCGGTGACATCGCCACCATCAATTCCGACGGTAGCGGCCAGACGACGATTCTCCAGGGCCACGCGGGGCGAAATATCTCCCTCTACTCGCCTAAGTGGTCGCCCGCCAGCACGCATTTGGCGTATTACCGCTTTGGCTCATTTGGCAGCAACATCTTTGATGTGTACCGGGCCACCGCCAGCGGTAGCAGCCCGACGAACTTGACGGCCGACCTGGCGAACGTAGCCCAGCCGGTGGCGTGGCGCTGACGGGCGGTAAACGAGTCCATCGCGGCCTCGGGGTGTCGTTGGGTGAAGTCAGGTTGGCGCGCAGGACGGCGGGCGGCCTCGGATGGTCCGAACATCACACGCGGCCTGCTGGCGGGCATGCCGGGCGTCGCAGAACTCGACCGTGCGATGCTGGTGGAAGCCCTTGAAAACTTTTCGCTGTGTGACTATTATGGTCTGTTATGACCACCGTGGCGATCGCGCGACTGAAGGCGGCCTTGAGCGAGTATGTTGCCCGCGTCAAAGCGGGAGAAGAAGTCGTGCTGACCGACCGCGGGGTGCCCGTGGCCAAGCTGGTGCCGCTCTCCCCGCAGAAGGATCAGGGCGCCGCGTTCGCGGAGTTGATTCGGCTCGGGCAGATTCGCCCTCCGGAAAAGCCTCTTTCCCGACAGTTCTTCACGCGCAAGCGGCGCGTGCGCGATCCGCAGGGTCACATCCTCAAAGGCCTGTTAGCCGAGCGGGAGAGCGGCTGGTGAGGTTTTGGGACTCCTCGGCGCTGGTGAATTGCGTCTGACGCGCGACCCGCGCCGCTCTCGTTTCCCTTCACAAATCTCGAGTTTCTAACTTCAATGGCCCAGTTCCTGGCTGCGGCGGTAGGCGGCCAGGACGGCTTCCTGGATGTGCTCGAAGACCTTGTT
Organism: Phycisphaerae bacterium; assembly: GCA_036505095.1. Taxonomy (GTDB): domain Bacteria; phylum Planctomycetota; class Phycisphaerae; order UBA1845; family UBA1845; genus DASXUA01. The sequence goes on along the minus strand of DASXUA010000189.1, from coordinate 2,839 downwards.
GGCGGCGAAAGTGTCCATGGCAGCCTGTGTCGTGCCGTTCGGCGAGGTCACCTTGGCGCGCAGGACGGCCGGCGGATCCGAGGACTCCAGCATCATGCGCGCGGCACCGAAGCAGCTTTGTTTGGCGAGCAAAGCCGCCTGCTGCGCGGAGAGTCCGGCCTGCTGGCCGGCGGCGGTGATGGCTTCCACGAAATAGTAGAAGTATGCCGGACCGCTGCCGGAGACGGCCGTCACCGCATCCATCAGCGCTTCGCTCTCCATCACCACGGTCCGGCCGCTGGCTTCGAAAATGCGCTGCGCCCGCAGCAAATCGGACTCGCGCGCGTGCCGGCCGGGAAATACGGCGGCCATCCCCGCTCCTACGTGCATGGGCAGGTTCGGCATCACCCGCACGACCCGCGCCTCGATTTGCGGGAACTGGGCTTCGAGCGTGGCCGTCGAGACGCCGGCCATGATCGAGACGATGACGTGCTCGTCGGTGACCAGTTCCCGAACCTCGGCCACGACCTCACGGTAAATCTGCGGTTTGACCGCCAGGATCACGATAAAGCTGCTCTCGACCACCTGCCGGTTGTCATCGATGACGGCGATCTTGAAACGCTCGGCGAACAGCCGTCGCTTCTCCGGATTGCGGTTGGAGACGATGATGCGGTCATCCAGCAACACGCTGTTGCGCAGCAGGCCATGCACAATTCCCTCGGCCGCGTTGCCGGCGCCGATGATCCCGATTTCGTACTGAGCAGATCGCATGCGAATTTCCGAATTCAGATTTCCGATTTCCGATTGATCGCGCGCGCTCCTCTTTCGAGAATACCGGTCTGGGGTTCGACGAAGAGGAGCGTAAGACGCCAAGTGTGTTTTCGCAACCAATCGGAGGGTGGCATGCTTTCACGCGCAGCGGGTAAGCATGCGGGGAGCACCCGCAGGGCTACCCGGCTGAAGCCGTGAAGCCATGCCACCCATCGCTGCCCTCCAAACGCGGGTAGGAAATCGGGAATCCATGATAGACATCCGCGAAGACGCGGGCGGCGTGCTGATCCCGGTGAAGGTCGTGCCGGGCGCTTCGCGCACGCGCCTGATGGGCGAGTGGGACGGCCGGCTGAAGATCGCGGTCGCCGCGCCGCCGGAAAAGGGTGGAGCCAACCGGGCCGTGTGCGCCTTCCTGGCCGAACAGCTCGGATTGCGCCGGCAGAATGTGCGCGTCGCCCAAGGCACGACCACACCGCTTAAGATCATTCGCGTGGAAAACACGACGGCCGATGCCTGCCGGCGCGCCCTGCGGCTCTAGACCAGGCAATCCCTGTTCGCATCAACGCCGGCCGGTGCGCGTGTCTTCCATCGCATCGTGCAGACTGGCCAGGTCCTCCTCGGTCGCACGTCCCTCGATGAATCGTCGCACGCGCTGATCCAGTGTCGTCTTGACCTGCTCGACGGTGCCATCGAAGATGAAATTGCCCTCGTACAGCATCGCGACCCGGTCGGCCACTTTGAACGCACTGGTCATGTCGTGCGTCACGATCACGCTGGTCACGCCCAATTCGTGTTTGAGCTTGAGAATCAACTCGTTGATGACGTCGGCCCGCGGCGGATCCAGACCGGTGGTCGGCTCGTCATACAATACGACTTCAGGATCCTGAGCGATCGCCCGCGCCAACGCGACGCGCTTGCGCTGCCCGCCCGACAGCTCCGCCGGACGCTTGTTCTGCACGCCGTCCAACCCCACCATTCGCAGCTTGTCGCGGACGACTTGATCGATGTCCTTACGGCTCTTGCGGCTGTGCTCCACCAGGGGAAAGGCGATGTTCTGCGCGACGGTCAGCGAGTCGAACAGCGCCGAATTCTGGAAAAGAAATCCGAAGCGCGTCCGCAGGTCGACCAGCGCGCGCTCGGGCAGGTTGTCGATGCGCTGATCGTGAAAATACACTTCGCCGGCGTCCGGCCGCAGTAGCGCCACGATATGTTTGAGCAGCACGCTCTTGCCCGAGCCCGACTCCCCGATGATCACGGTCGTCTCGCCCTGGCGCAGCGCCAGGCTGACGCCCGCCAGCACCTTCAGCGCTCCGAAACTTTTGTAGAGCTTCTCCAGACGAATGATCGCTTCCGAAGGGGAGCGCGGCGAGGTCCCCTGCCGGGCCGCGCCGCGCGCGGGGGTCCCCGCCGCAGCGCGGTCCCCTGCCGCCGGCGCGCCGGACTGATCCGCATGTCCGCCGTCGGAACCATCCCGGCGAGCCGGGACCGTGGCGGATTCCTGGAAAGGCCGGCCGGGTTTGGACGCCATCGGCGGTGGATCCTAAATCAGCGAGCGGAAGCCGTAGATGCCTTTGTAGAGACCCTGAGCGAAGTTGGCGATCAAAAAATCCGTCGCCAGAATGGTGATGAAAATGGCGACGAACGACTCGGTGCAGGCCCGGCCCACCCCTTCGGCCCCCGGCCGGCAGAAAAACCCCTTATAGCAGGCGATCAGCCCGATCGCGCCGCCAAACACCAGGCTCTTGACCACACCGACGGCGACGTCCCAGGTCTCGACGGCATCGGCGGTATAGAACCAGTAGGGCTCCGACGGCACGCCCTTCATGACGACCGCCACGAACCAGCCAGCCAGCGCGCCCATGGCATCGCAGTACACCGTCAGCACCGGCGTCAGCAGCAGGCAGGCCAGGAAGCGCGGGACGACCAGGTAGCGGATCGGGTCGGAGCCCATGACGCGCAGCGCATCGAGCTGCTCGGTGACGTTCATCGTGCCCAGTTCGGCCGCCAGCGCCCCGCCCACGCGCCCGGCCACCATCACGCCGGCCAGCACCGGTCCCAGCTCCTTGACCAGCGAGACGTTGACCAGCAC
>DASXUA010000188.1:0-5075 GCA_036505095.1 Phycisphaerae bacterium | reverse complement strand
CGTGCACCTGCTGGTTAAGCTGCCGCCCACGCAGTGCGTGGCGGACGTGATGCGCGTGTTGAAATCCAATTCCTCCGGCTGGGTGCACGACACCTGGCCCGAGCGCAGCGCATTTGCATGGCAGGTCGGTTACGGCGCGTTCAGCGTGAGCCAGTCCAATGTGCCGGAGGTGTTGGAGTACATTGCCCGACAGGAGGAGCACCATCGCCGCACCACGTTCAAAGAGGAGTTCATCGCGTTTCTCAAGCGACACGAGTTGGAATACGACGAACGCTACATCTGGGAATGAGTGTTTGTCGGTCCGAGCGTTCTACCGCCCCTCCGGGGCTCAAAATCCGTCGGCGCCTGGACCCCACGGCTGACGCCGTGGGCTGTACTCTGCCGCCCCTGCCGGGGCGGAAAGATCGCGGCCAGTGACTGCCTATTATTTGCACGGCATCTAGTGGTCGCCCTTGATCAGCATTCAAGACAGCCGCGAAGCGGCGCAAGACTAAAGCAAGACTAAAGCCCACGGCGTAAGCCGTGGGAACAAGGCACCCAATAACACGCCGTCAGCCCCGGCAGGGGCGGCAGAAGGCTCCGCGCACTGCAACTCACGGCAACGTGAACCGTTGGCACAATGTGATATGCTATCGCACGAGAGCCAAGGCATTGGCACTCGCGAGGAATCCACGTGCGACTGTTTGACTATACCGGCCAACTGCAATCCGGCTCGACCTTTCAGGGCACGTTGGAAGCGCAGTCTCAGGAACATGCCGAGCAGCTTCTGGCCGAGATGGGCATCCGCGTCACGTCGCTACGGCCGGCGCAGCGCTTCGCGTACGTCGCACCGCTCTCGCTCGATGATTTCCTGTTCTTCAACGAGCAGGTAGCCGCGATGACCAAGGCTGGCGTTCCGCTGCAGGAGGGCCTGCGGCAGCTCGCGGCCGATGTCGGCTCGCGCAAGCTCAAGCGCCTGTTGCTCGACTTGGCCGATGACCTGGCAGCCGGCGCGCCGCTCGAGCAAGCTGTCGCCCGACAAAAACAGCGCTTCCCGACTTCATATGCTGACGTCGTGCAGGCCGGCGTGAGAACCGGTGATTTGGGCGGCGCGCTCTACGGCCTGACGGCGCACCTGCGGCTCAAGAGCGGCGTGCGGCGCGCGCTGCTCGAACTCGCCGCCTATCCGCTGGTCATCCTGTGCTTCGCGTTCTGCATCCTCTCGGGCATCATGCGCGTGATCGTGCCCACCGTGCAGGCCACGATTGCCGACTCGCTGCGCATGCCCGACTGGAGGTTGGTGAGCAATATTCTTCCTCCCTATGGATTGCCGCCCGGCCCGCCCGTGTCAAGCGGAATCGGCCGCGCCGCCGCGCGCATCGTATTCGCCGCCGCCGATGTTTGGCCCACGATTGAGCTGATTCTGGCCCTCAGCCTGGCCGGCATGATCCTGCTGGTATTGTTCACCACGCTGCCACAGGGGCGCGGCCTGCGTGAGTGGCTTCTGCGGCGCATTCCGGGCATCGCGCAGATTCACTGGTCCAGTGTGCTGGCGCGCTTCGCGCATACGTCCGCGCTCGCCGCTTATTCGGGCACGCCCCTGCCGGAGATGATTGTTGCCGGTGGCGCGGCCTCGGGCAGCGCTGCCCTGTTGAGCGCCACGCGGCGCGTGGCCGACCGCCTGGCGCGGGGCGATTCACTCGAGCAGGCCGCCGGATCCGAGGCGGACGTACCGGCACTCTGGACGTGCGTCGTGTCCGCGACGGCACCGCGCGGCGATCTGCCGGCCGCCCTGGCCGAACTCGCGCGAAACTACGAGATGCGCGCGCAGCAATGGACCAGCGCGATGCGCATTATCCTCGGTCCCTTGCTATTGTTGATCGTCGGCGCGATGCTCGGCGGTATCGTCGTGGGTGTGATCGGCGCCTGCATTACGGTGATTAACAGTCTGATGTAGCGCGGAGTCGTTGGCGATGTTGTTTTTCACCCTGCCGCTATTGGGCGTCAGCGTCATCGCGATTGGCGCGCTATTCGCGTGGTTCCGCATCCGGTCGTTGCGCGGTCCGGCTGTGGTGCATAGCCTCGCGCTGATCGTCGGACAGAACCTGCCGCTGGCGGCTGGGCTGCGGGCGGCGGCGCAGCGCGAACGAAAGCCCCTGCGCCGCATCCTGGAGCGAATGGCCCAACGGCTCGAACGGGGGGATTCCCTCGCCACCTCCTTGCGCATGGCCTACCCGGCCTGTCCGGGTTACATTTTCGGGGCGATTCAGGGCGCCGAGGAGATCGGGACGTTGCCGAGCGTCCTGCGCGCGCTCGCCAGCGACGAGCGCCAACGCCCGCCGTCGCGCGGCATCTCACCCGCCGTGCCCTATTTCCTGGGCATGCTGCTGCTGGTTCCACTGGTCGTCAGCGCCTATTGCATATTCATCGCGCCGAAACTCAAAGACATCTTTGGGGATTTTGGCGTGGCGCAGTTACCGACTCCGACCCGCTACCTACTGGCAATCTGCGGCGCGGCGACCGGTAATTCAGCCTGGCCGCCCATCGTGCTGTTCACGCTCATCATCGGCGTCGTTCAGTTCACGCTCTGGCGCTATCTGACTCCGCGCGTGCCGGACCGCTTGCAATGGCTGCCCGCCGCGTTCGACGCCCTGGCGTGGCACCTGCCGCTGGCGCGGCGCGTCGCCCAGACCCGTGCGCTGGCGCGGCAGTTACCCGTCTTGCAGGCGGCGATCCGCGCCGGGCACGACTTGCCGGTGAGTCTGCGACAGGCGGCACGCGTAGATGCCAATTACTTCGCGCGGCGGCGGTTACGTCGTTGGGCCGACGCCATCGAAGCGGGAGACGATCCGTTGCAGTCCGCGCGGCGCATGGGCCTGCCAGCGCCGCTGTTGGCGGCGCTGCGCGCCGGTCGTGATCCCGGTGATTTGGGCGCAGCGCTGGCGTATCTGTGCGCCTATTATCGCGGCCTGTCGATTCACTGGGAACACGTGCTGGCTTCGCTCCTGACGCCCTGCGTCGTGCTGACGTGGGGAGCGTGCGTCGGATTCGTGGCGCTGGCGGTCATCCTGCCTATAGTAAGCCTAACGGAGGCCGTTATGGCCAGAATGTACTGAGGCGCGCGGATGCGATTCAGGTTTCGGCAAGCACGCGGCGGCGGGTCGACCTGGCTGAGAACTCGGCGCCGGGCGTTCTTCACGCTCGACATCATCGCTGCCATCGGGCTGGGCATGGTCCTGATGCTGGCCTTCTCGCTGGGCGTTCGTTACTTCGCACAGATCAGCGATGAGTGTGACACGCGCCGCGTGCTGCGACTGGCGGCCGAGCATGAGCTGGATCGCCTGCGGGCTGGCATCTCCGAGCCCGACAGCGTCATCCAGCGCGACGGCTGTCAGCTCGAAGTTTCGCGCGCGCCGGGCGTGGACGTTTGGAGCGGGCTGGAGCACGTGCGGGTCGTAGCGCGCAAGCCAGCTCGCAAAGGCCGCTGGGTAGGTGTCGAGCTTTCCGCCTATCTGGAGCCGCGCCCATGATGCACCCGCGGTCCGTGCGCTCGGGGTACCTGCTGGTCGAAGCACTGCTGGTGGTCGGCGTCGGTGCCGCCCTGATTTTCGGGCTGGGGAAGCTGGCGCTGGATGGCCTGACCATTCAACGGCTTACCAGCGAGCATGCCAATCGCCTGGCCACGCTGGATAACCTGTCAACACAGCTTCGCCGCGATGCATTGTCGGCCGTCGGCTATCGCCGCCAGGCCCAAGGGCTGGATTTGCAGTCGGCCGACCAGGTGATCCAATACACCGTCGCGCCGGCTGTCGTGACGCGCACGGCGGGCGGCGCCGTCACGCATGTCTGGCAATACGGCCGGCTGAGCTTCTCGCTGAACATCGAATCCGGTCCGGATGGCGACGTCGTGCTTGTCGATGGTCACGAACGTCCGCACCGAAAAGCCATCGCGCTGAGCGAGCGCACGTTCAGTCTCTCGACGCTCTTGCCGCCGAAGCAGGCGGACGAGCCAGCCGCGACGGGAGGGGACAATGAGCGGCAATAAACGGCGTCGCCGCGCCTATTTTCTGAGTTGCGCGCTATTCGCGGCCGCGATCCTCTCCTACATGGCGGTTGCGCTCTCGCGGTATGCGGCGCTGCACGTGCTGCGCGAGCGAACCGCGGACGCCGAAGCGTTGGCCGATCAAGTGGTGCTCAGCGCGCGCCAATGGAGCCGCATGCACGTCGATCGCACAGCATCGGGCGAGACGATCGAACTGCCAGTCGAGCGGCTGGTGCCGAGCGGCGTGAGCGGAACGGCTCAAGTGTCATCTCGCCAAACGAGCAACGGGCAAAACCAGGTCGCATGCCGCGTTACGCTGCACCGGGGGCGGGTGAACCTGACGCGTCAGGCGACCTGGCCTCTGCCGGCGCCGCACGCCACCGGGGGACCCGGCCCCACGCCCTGACGTCCCTCCGCGTGGCCCGCGCTTGCACCTCGGCCACATCGAGCACGCGGCGGCCCATCTGCAGCATGAGCACGAACGGCACCGTGTTCACCACGAGCGCCAGAACACCAACACCAAAGGCAATGGCGAGCAGGTCGGTGGGAGCGCTAGTGCTGCCCGGCGTGCTGGCTACACCGGTTCCCATTGCCACCGCCCACGGACATGTCAGGAAGAAGGCCACGCCACCGCAGCGCAGCACGAAAACCCGAAGCCGCCGCAAGCGCTGCGAATCACTACGCCGTGCGATGCCGTCGATCGTCAACGCTGTCAGCACCTGTACCAGCGCCCACCCGGGCGCCAGACATTCCGGCCACCAGGCTCCGAGGCCGCTCGGCCGCAAGTAGGCAAACGTCAGCGGACCGCCGACCGCCAGCGCGCCAAACGCCGTCACCACGAACCGAACGAGTCCACGCATCAAACCCCAGCGCGACGCGCCCGCGCGTCCGGGGTCCGGTGCGCTCAGCCGCCACAGGCCGACTGCGAAAACCACCCAGCCAATCGGCAGCCACAGCCAGGGCAGGGCGCACACCATCAGCACCGCTCCCGACCGCAGGCAGTCGACCCAGCGCGGCGGGCACATGTGCAGATAGCCGCCGCGCAGCGACCACT
>DASXUA010000187.1:0-2367 GCA_036505095.1 Phycisphaerae bacterium | reverse complement strand
GCGCAACCGCCCGGGGCCGGAATGGGCATGGCCGGGGTGCGCCCTGGCAGCAGCGGAACCGTCCGGGGCCGGAATGGGCATGGCCGGGGTGCGCCTGGCAGCAGCGCAACCGTCCGGGGCCGGAATGGGCATGGCCGGGGTGCGCCCTGGCAACAGCGCAACCGTCCAGGGCCGGAATGGGCATGGCCGGGGTGGGGCCTGGCGCCGGTGGAACCGTCCGGGGGCGGCAGGCATGGGCAGCTGGCGGGGTGACGGCGTAGCTGCCAGTTGCCAGGCTTCAGCCAGTGGTGGGCTTCCAGCGGCGACGGATCGAATCGCGAATGGATTCATACGTGCGGCCCTTCTCACGGGCGGCCCGAATCGCCGGCGAAAATACCTCGTGGTAGAACGCGCGGCCCATGCGCTCGACGATCTCGTGCTCGAACAGCGTGTCGGTCTGGCGCTCGCCGCTGAGGACACGCCACTTGCGCCTGCGCCGCAGCTTCTCCTCATGCTCGGACGGCTCACGATCACCTTTGAGGCGGCCGAACTTGCGCGCGGCGACGACCTTGGCGACCCACAAGGCGTAGCCCTTGGCCTGATCGGCCTTCATGCCATCGTCTTGCGCGTCGAGCCGCCGGTACTCGGCGAAGATGTCGAACCGTCTGATCGGCTTGTCAGGCTTGAGCGTGTCTGCCATACGCGGAAGGGTCCCACGCCGCCGCGGGCGAATTGGTGAGCCCCATTGGCCAACAGCTTACGAAACGGAATCGCCCGGGCGACGCGCTGAGGCGTCAGCCCGGGCATTACGCGCGAGCGTTCTTACGGCGAGACGTTCACGAAGACAGCCTTGGTGGTGCGGTTCGCGTTCATCGTCAGCGTGCACGTGTACCCATCACCGGCGCACGAGCCTTCCCAGTGGTCGAGATCGAACTCGATGCCCTTGAGCAGGTTGATGAACGGCGTGGCCTGGAGTGTGACGACGGTACCGGGCGCGTACAGCTCGGTGCAGTCGGTGCCACCCTGGCCGCAGTTGATGCCCGGCGCGGTCACCTTACCGCCGCTCGAGGTGCTGACGGTTAGCTTCATCCAACCCGGCGTCGCCGTGACCGTGTTCGAGAATCCGGAGCAGCCGAGCAAGTCGCAGGCGCGCACCTTGTGGTCGTAGCTCACGCCGGACGTCAAGCCGGAGTCAGTCCACGAGGTCGTATTCGCCGGCAGCGTGAAGAAGGACCAGGCATTGGCGCCCGCCACACTGCGCCACACCTGGAATGACGATTCACCAGGCGTATTGTCGTTCCACAGCAGCTGCATGCTCGTGGCACCAAGCGTGCCCAGGTGCAGGTTGCTCGGCGCTGGGAAGCACACCGCGTTGAGTGCATTCACCCGACCGAACTGCCAGTTGCTGCCCGTACCGGCGATGGCATCGGCGGTGCTGGTGATCCGACTGACGACCGCCGATGGGCTCGTAAGATTGCAGCTCGCCTGGACCAAAGCCGCCAGGCCAGCCACATGCGGCGCCGCCATCGACGTGCCGCTGCAGTTGGCAAAGGCGCCAATCATGCCGCTCTGGCACTTCACTCCACCCGGCACCGCGGTCGACCAGATGCTGCTGCCTGGAGCAGCGACGTCCACCCATGTGCCAAAGGTCGAGCTCGCCGACTTCGTATCCGACTGGTCGGTATTGGCAACCGACAGCACGTTCGGGCAGGACGCCGGCCACGTCAGATTCGAATTGCCGTTGTTGCCGGCCGAGGCGACCAGGACCACGTTGTGGTTCGTCGCATAGTTGATCGCGTCGCGCAGCTCGTTGCGCCCGGTGTCGGTCAGGTCTTCCCACCACGACGGATCGCAGCTCTCCTGGGCGCCCAGACTCATGTTGATGACGTCTGCGCCGTGGTCCGCGGCCCAGTAGATGCCGTCGAACAACTGCGAGATGCTGCCGTTGCCGTCGTCGTCGAGCACCTTGCCGATGAGCAGGTTGCTGCTGAAGCTGATACCCGCGACGCCCTGGCTATTGTTCGCTGGCGCGGCGGCGATGCCGGCGACGTGCGTGCCGTGCCCGAGCACGTCGTCCGTGCCGACCGATGAACCGGTGAAGTCCTTGCGGTCGATGACCTTGCCGACAAACTCCGGATGCGCGTTGGCGCCCTGATCGTTCAGGCCGCTGTCCAGAATGGCGATAACTTTGCCGGTGGAGCCGTGGGTTCGGTTCCAGGCCGCGGGCGCCTGGATTTTGACCGGACCCCACTGCCGGCTGAACTCCGGATCGTTGGGCGTCTCGGTATCGCGCACGACGTAGTCCGGGCCAGCGCCCAGGACGCGTGGATCGGCGGCGACAAACGCCTCAGCCGCCGCCTCCAGCGAGGCAGCGCCGGTTACATCGAA
>DASXUA010000186.1:0-5543 GCA_036505095.1 Phycisphaerae bacterium | reverse complement strand
AATCCCTGCGTGAGGACGACCTATCGCCAAGTCACGGGCGGGGACCTGACGGTCACGACGGCCAGCACGGTGGCGCCGCTGCTCGGGCGCTGGTGCGTGATCAGCTTCACGGCCTATGCCTTCGAAGGCAGTGTCGCCATTACCTTCGGGCTGCGCGCGGCCGACAAGGATGAAATTCGCGAGACCGCGTCGGATGCGCTCCCGGATGGGCGGCTGCGCGTGGCCGAAGGCGCCGGGACTACCTATCGCATTATTGAGCAGGACGTCGTCGTTCCGGCGCTGCACGGCGTGGCGCTCGAGTTGATGGAGGTTCGCGACGGCGGCACCGCCGCCGGTCGGCTCATCGCCTCGTCCGTGCTCCGCAGCTTCGAGTCGCTGGTCGAAACCGTCCGCCAGCACATCCGCCGCAACATCGCGCGCGCGTTTCTGGACAAGGCGCTGGCCACGCTGCAGGAACGCTACGGGAAGGCGACGCAGCGGACGATGGTCGGGCTGCTCGGGAGCCTGAACTGGCGAATGATGCTCACGGCCGCCACGTGCGGCGCGGAGTGTTTGCAGGTCCTCGAATATGTGCTGGCCAATAATCCTCCGACGTTCCATCCGCTCGATTTTAGCGGCACGCCAACCGTCACGGTCCTGACGAAGAAGGACGATCGTCTTGAGCTGGGCGGCGTGGCACATGCGCGCGCCCTGGCTCTGTTGCAGCGGATTTGCGGGACCGACGCCGCGGCAGAGTTTCGCAGCCAGCAGCGCATCACCGTGCAGGCGCGCGGCTACCGTTTCGTGCTCGCACCCTGGCAGCTCGTAGAGTGCACTGATCCGCACGGCTACAAGGCCCGTTTGTGCATTCATACCGTTTCGTTATCGTGCAACCCGATCGATGAGCTGGTGATCGCGTGGCTGAACATCAAGCATCGGCTGGCCGATTATCTGCGGACGGCGCACCTCATCGGAGCGGAGCCGGGGTTTTCAGTGTCCCCGTAGCGTCGGGCCTTGTGCCCGGCGCCGCCCACAAGGGGCGACGCTACTTCGCGCGGCGGTTGCCGGCAGGAGCGGTGTTGACTAACCTCGCGGGCGAGGTATCCGTGCCATGGCTGAAATCAGCCCATTCGCCGCGATTCGCTATCGCTTCGATCGAGCCGGCGGGGACGTCTCCGCGCTGCTGGCGCCGCCCTATGACGTGCTGGATGCGGCCGATAAGGAAGCGCTGCTGGCGCGTCACCGGCGCAATATCGCGGCGATCGATCTGCCGCACGTGCCACCCAGAGAGGCCGGTCCGCGCGCGGTCTATGAGCAGGCCGGCCACACGCTCGAGTCGTGGCTGCGGGAAGGCACGCTGGTTCGCGAGCCCGTGCCGGCGCTCTACGCCTACCAGCAGTTGTTCGAACATGGCGGGCGGCGCTATACGCGGCGGATGTTCATCGCGCGTGTGCGGCTGGTTCCGTTCAGCCAAGGCAGCGTGCTGCCGCACGAGGAGACCTTTGGCGGACCGAAGGAAGATCGGCTGGCGCTGATGCGGGCCACGCGCTGCAATTTGTCGCCGATCTTCGGGTTATTCAACGATCCGGGTGATACCGTCGGCCAGGCGTTTGCGCCGGCCGTCGCGCGCGCGCCGGACGCGTTCGGCACGCTCGAGCGGGTCGAGAATCGATTGTGGATCGTCACCGACGCCGCCACCATCCAGACGGTGCAGAACGCGCTCGCCGATCGGAAGGTGTACATCGCCGACGGCCATCATCGTTACGCGACGGCGCTGCTGTATCGCGATGAACTCACCGCGGCCGCGCCGCTCGCTCCGGATCATCCGGCGAATTTCGTGATGTTCGTGCTGGTAAGCATGGATGATCCGGGTTGCCTGATTCTGCCATATCATCGAGTGTTGACGGGAGCCGGAGTCTCGGCCGAGCGGCTGCTGCAGACCTGGTCCGCCGGCGTCGCGCGCGCCGCGGACGGCCCACCCGACCTGGTGCTGTTCGACCCGCGTGCGGGCGAAATCGAGCTGCGGTTCACCGATCGCGCGCGGCTGGCGAAGCTGGCGCCGCAGAAGAGCGCGGCCTGGCGGCAACTCGACACCGCCTACCTGCATCGGTATCTCCTGGACGAGGCGCTCCCGGCGGGCTGGAGCGGGCCTTTGCCGACCGTGCAGTATGTGAAATCGGCGGACGACGCGCGCGACTTGGCATCGGCCGAGAATGGCGTGGCGCTGCTGCTGCGGGCGACGCCGCTGGCGCAGCTTCGGGCGGTCAGCGAGGCCGGCGACTTGATGCCGCAGAAGAGCACCTACTTTTACCCCAAGCTGGCGACGGGCTTGACGATCAATCCCCTGTCCTAGTGACTGCGGAGGTATGATCCGATTTACATAGCAAGCATGAGAACGGCGCGGATTTCAGATTTCAGGTTTCAGACTTCACAACAGACGCGCGGAGCACCGCCAGCCGTCGCGCTGGCTTGTGGCGTTCTGATGCTGCTGTTGGTGGGCGGCGGATGTGCGCCGGCGACGGTGGATTTGTCGACGTCCGTTCAGCAGTCGGCCTCCGTCCCCAGCGCCTACGATGATCGCGAGTGGGCCACCGTGCTGCGCGAGAATGTCAAAGACGGCCTGGTGGACTACGAGCATCTCAAGTCCCACGATGCGCCGCTCTCGAACTACCTGGCGACGATCGCTCAGGTGGGCCCGCAGACCAAGCCCGAATGGTTCAAGAATCGTAGCGACCGGCTGGCGTATTACCTGAACGCGTACAACGCGCTGGTGCTGGCGATCGTGCTTCACCTGAACGTGCCTTCCAGCGTCCACGACGCGGGAATGAAACGGCTGGAGTATGACTACCGCTTCATGGTCGATGGGCAGCGGCGAACGCTGGCAGAGGTGCGCACCTTGGCGGAGGCCGAAGCCGCCGGCGATGTGCGCGCCCTGTTCTGCTTCTGCGACGCGGCGCGCGGCTCGCCGCCCCTGCCGGATGAACCGCTGCGCGGCGAGTCACTGGATCAGCAGCTCCTCAAGGCGTCCAGCAGCGCGATGGACAACCCCAATCTCGTGCGGGTCGATCATGAACAGCAGGCGCTGCTGGTCTCGGTGCTGATCAATCATCGCCGGACCGACTTTTTGGAATACTATCGGAGGCAGACGGGCGGGCCGGGATCGCTCCTATCATCGCTGGGCCTGCTGGCCAATAGCGTTCGGCGGGAATACCTCAACACGGCCGTCGGCTATGACGAGCGCGTCATCCCGTTCGACCGCCGCCTCAACCGTTGGGCGGCCGGGGAGCCGCGTGCCGTCAGCGACGGGACCGAATGGCCGAGGCCGGCAGCCGGGAACCCCAACGCCAAGACATCACAACCTCAATCAACGCAGTAGGTTACGAACTCAGCCGATTTTCCACTCACCGGGGCGCGCCGCCGATTGTCTGAGTGATTAGGCAGGCGACTTGCAGGGATGTGCTGGGGCGCGGAGCGCGCGGGGAGATCGAACATGAACGGACGAATGAAGCGCTGGCTGCTGGCCTTGGCGGCGGCTGGAATGCCATTGGCGACGGTGGCCACCTGTAATTTCGACGGCTCGACAGGATCATTCTTTCTCGACCGCGGCCACCGGTTCGATGACGAGTTCTTCGTGGACGACGAGGTATTCGTGGTTGACGAAGGCGTCGATTTCATTGACGACTGCTGCTGCTGCTTTTGACGCGACGCAGTCGCACTCACGGGGAGGACCGCCATGAAGCGCGCGAAAGCGACGACCGCAATTCTGCTCATTCTCGCGGGCGCGGCGCTGCCGGTGACCTTCGGCACGTGCACGCGAACCGAATTCGGCGGCAGCGGATTTCTGGTTTCGAGCAACGACCACCTGGTCGGTGACGTGCTCGATTTCCTGGGCGGGCCAGAAGACGAGGATGATGACGATTAGGCCCAGGTCTGCGCATTCCTCCGAGAATCTTCCCCCAGATCAACCAACTTCGTGAGCCCACGACGGTAGCCGTAACGGAACCTCCATGCTAAACTTCAGTCACCGGCTGAGGCTGGAGCGGGCGGCGCGCCGCCGCACCGGGAGAGGTGTCCGAGTGGCTGATGGAGCTGGTTTCGAAAACCAGTGTGGGGGCAACTCCACCGGGGGTTCGAATCCCCCCCTCTCCGATTTCAGGAGATCGGCGCCACGGGTGGCGCGTCCGTCGCTCTCTGCGGCGCGGCCGTAGTCGCATGCGGGGCTGGCACTATTCTGGCCCTGCTGCTGGCTCACCTTGATGCGGGACGCCGTGCCGAAACAACGCTTTGCTGGAGCTTGATCGGCGCCGACCTATTGAACCTTCACCGGAGTCAAGGGCTCGCCGCGCCGATCGCGTCCATCGGGGGTGCCGGGTACGTTCGACGGCATCTTCCTGACCGGCATCCTGCCCGTCTTGCTAGCGTGACGATCTGAAGCGAGATGGGTTCGATGGTGGATGGGATGCATTTGATGAGCCGGTCGGACGCCCGGCGCTTGCCGGACACATCGGTACTGTGTTGTACGGGCGCGCCGTTTTGCGGCCTGAATCCGTTGCGGGCGCAAGGAGCCACTGCCCGATGAAGAGATCCCGCTGCTATGCCACTCCGGTCGCCTGGGCCGTTGCGACTTTCGCTATGGGCCGTGCTAGTGGGCATCATTGCCAGTCTGGGAGGGGTGGTCTTTCGCGGACTCATCGCGCTCATCCATAACGCGTTGTTCCTCGGTCAAGCGCAACGAACGGACGACGCTGTCGGACGTGATGGCGAAAATGCAGTCGCGCCGCGCGTCGCTGGCGCTGGTCACGCGGGGGAACAGGATGCGTCCTGGCCGACGACGTGCTGGGCATCATTACGCGGGGACAGATCGCGAGCGTATTGACCGAGGCGACCGAGCTGTTCTGCGAGTAGCCCCGCAGGACCACGCACGGCGGGGTCGAGTCGGCTACTGTAATGGTGCGTCGGACTCGCCGCTTCGAGCGCCCGGCACTCGTTTTTTGGGGCGATTTGCGCAGGAATGACCATGATCCCGTCAACGGATTTCACAAGGGAGTATGACCTGGTGGTCCTCGGCGGCGGTCCGGCGGGAATCTACGGGGCGACCACGGCCAGCCTGTACGGAAAACGGGTCGCCCTCGTGCACCGCCACCACGAACTCGGCGGCGCCGACGTCAATACGGGCACGGTCCCGAGCAAGACGCTTCGCGAAACGGCGCTGGCACTATCCGGTATTCGGGCGCGGCGTCTGATCGGCGTAGACCTGTCCGTGCGGCGCGAAACGACGGTAGGCGATTTCCTGCGCCACGAGCGGCAGGTCAAGGCTGGTCTCAACGCGCTGCTCGCCCAGCGGTTAGCGGCCTTCAAGACCGACCTGTACTGCGGTGCCGGCTCGTTTGTGAATCCGCACACGGTGCGTGTGCGGCCTCCTTCGGCGGAGACGCCGCACAGCCCATCGCGCGTCGCCAGCGGCGAGGACCTGCTGCACGCCGATTATGTTCTCATTGCAACCGGCTCGGCACCCGTGCATCCGCCGATCTTTCCGTTCGACGCGCCGAACGTCTATGACTCGG
>DASXUA010000185.1:0-8233 GCA_036505095.1 Phycisphaerae bacterium | reverse complement strand
CAAGGAGATCGTGAAGTGGATCGAGGCGCACGGCTGCGACCTCGTGGCCATGAGCACGCACGGACACAAATTCGTGGCCGATCTGGTCCTGGGAACTACCGCCAGCCGGGTGCAGCACAGCATCAGCGTGCCGGTGCTCCTTTTGCGGGCGAAATGAGGGGCCGCACACGAGCCCCGTCAGCGATCAGCGCTCCGGAAGGCGCACGTGCAGCTCCGGCAACTTCTCCTCCCCGTGCGGGGCGACCGACATCACGAAGCCCCAGTTGAACTGCTGTTGATCGACCTTCACCAGGATCGTGTTATCGCCGGCCGTCAGCGTTGCCGGGATGCGCGCTTCGCCGTCGTACAATGCGCGCGGCTTCGTCGCGCGGTAGACTTCCTGACCGTTGACCCACACCAGCGCGCCGTCGTCATGACGAAAGATCAGATCGACCGTGGCCGCATTCGAGGACGTGACCGTGGTCGTGGCGAAGGCGGTCGCGTTGTCGACGTTGTAGAGCGCGCGGAAGTTCACCACGCCGGAGAATCCATCCACCACTTCCGCCGGCCGGACGCGATAACGCGTCCAACGAACCTGCCCGCCGTCGCGGGCGGGATAGGCCGCTGACAGATCGAGCCTCTCTTCGGGCCCGAGCTTCTCGGCGTCCGGACCTTTGCCGCCCGGCAGGGGTCCGACCACCATCCAATCCGCGATGCGTGCGCCGTTCCATTCAAACGGCGCGGCCAGTTTCAACTGTGCGTTCTGCCAGGGCGGCTCAGCCGTGATCATTCCGCGCACGATCGTCACCCGTGTCGGATCGATGGGGATATCGAAATCTAGATTCGCCGCCCCATGTGCGTCGAAGCTCGCCAAACGAGCCAATGCTGCTTCGGACGAATCGGTGCGTTTCAGGCGCACGGCGAATTCGGGTTCGGCTGACCGGGCTTCCGCGGGCGGGCGCTGCACGACGGCCTGCACGCGCACCGTTTCCGGATCGGAACCTGGCGCGACGCTGACGCTCAGGCTTGTGCCCGTCAAGGTCCGGATGGCCGCGTTCTCATCCGGACCGCCGAGCTTCGTCAAATGGTCGACGGCATTGCGCACCGCGCTTTCCACACGCGTGCGCAGCACGATGCCCTCGGCTGATCCGTCAGCGCCGACGCCGGCCGGATCAGCCAGCGACGTGTAATACGCGGTGATCTGCCGGTGGGCATCGAACAACGCGGCCGCGTCCGGATGATCGGACGGAAGCTGCGCCAGGCCACGCTCGATTTGCAGTGCCAACGAGCGGGCGCGGCGTGCCTCGAGCATTCGCTCCTGATCGGAGCGCACGACCCAGTGGACCTTGCTCTCCCGTTCCAAACTGGCTGCGTCGGTTTCGCCGAGGCCGACCATGACCAGCATCTCCGACGGATCGTACGACCACGCCAGATTCCCGGGCGAACTCTGCCCGCGGCCATCGCCCAAGGCGACCGTTCGCGGACGAGCCAGCGCCGGCAATTCGAGCGTAATATCGGGGCGGGCCGCCGGTGCGCCGGCATACGTGCCGCGCGATGAGCCGATGGTGGCCATCGGCTCGCCGCCAGGGGTCGCGCCGCCGGTCAGGGCGAGACGGCGGAACTCGTCTTTAAGATATCCGACCATCTCGCCATCGTCTTCGTACAGCTCGCGTTCGATCCGGGACGGTGCACCCATCCCGGACTCGGCCGGTTCGCCCGGCGCGCCCGCCGTAGCGGGATAGAGCCGCACGATCAGCGGATCAGCGGGGCGCTGGCAGGTCAGCAGCCAGCGCGGATTCATCGGAAGCGGCGCGCCGCCGCGCGCGAAGGCCGGAATACGATCGAGTGCGGCGCTGACCAGCGCCTCGCGCGGACCGCGATAGTGTTCGTGCGTGGTCAGGTCGTACCAATCGCCCGGCGGAAACCACACGCGCACATCGGCGATGCGCGCCCGGCCGTAACCCGGCTCCGTCACCGGGGCGACCAGGATGTCGTCGCCGAACATGAACTCGCCCGGCAACTCGTGGGCGTGCGCCTCGCGCGGGTACATCAGGTACATGGGACGCACCAGCGGCATGCCCGTTTCGTAGCACTTGCGCGCCATCGTGTAGATGTAGGGCAAGAGCCGATATCGCAAGTCGTACGCCTCGCGCGCGGCGTCGGTGAAGGGCTGGTCACAAAGCCACGGGCGGCGATCGTTCCAGGCATCGCGCGTGCTGTGGACGCGCATCACCGGGCTGAAGGCCCCGAACTGCAGCCAGCGCACGAACAGCTCGGGATCCACGCGACCCGCGGCCGACCAATGACCGCCCAAATCGTGCGACCAGTACGCGGCGCCGACATTGCCGGCCGTTGCGGTGAACGGTACTTCGAACTTCAGCACATTCCAGCTCGATTCGGCATCGCCGCTGAATTGAATCGGATGCCGATGATCGCCCCAACCGCCCCAGCGGCTAAAGTCCAAGCCGCGCAGCGCGGCGCCGGGTGGCTCGGCAGGAGCCTCGCCCTCCCGCGCGCGCTGGCGATCATGGAAGTGCAGGTAATTCAGCCACGGCAATGGATCGAGCCCCGCAATCGATGTGGTCCGCGACTGCTGCCAGTCCATCCACCAGAAATCGACGCCCTGCCGTTCGAGCGGGTGCAGCAGCAGGTCGAAATAGCTCCGCGCGAACTTTGGATCGGCGATGTCGAAAGGGATGGTGCGTTTCGAATCGGGATCGAGACCCAGGGCGCGCGCGAACTCCGGATAGGCCTTTTCCTGCGGTCCGACGCCGTCGGCCGGATGGAGATTGAGCGTGACCTTCACGCCGCGCGTGTGCAACTCTTTCAGCAGGGCCTCCGGATCGGGAATCAGCGCCGGGTTCCAGGTGTAGCCGGTCCAACCGTCCAGGTGCCAGTCCATGTCGATCACCAGCACGTCCAGCGGAAACTGGAAGCGGCGATAGTCGTCGCAGATTTGGACGAGCTGGTCGGCGCGGTAGGGCCAATAGCGCGAGTACCAGCTTCCGAAGGCGAACTTGGGCGGCAGGGGGATGCGCCCGCCGATGGTTATCAGATCGCGCAGTGCCGCGGCGTAGTCGTCGCCATAGCCGAAGAAGTACCAATCGGTTCGCTCGCCGGACGGACGCGGCTTCGCCCATGGAAGTCCTGAGTCCTGAGTCCTGAGTCCTGAGTTATCAGCGGGAGGGCGAGGCGCCTGCCGAGCCTCTTGCCTGACGGGCGTCTCGAGCAGGACCGAATTCGAATCGTCAAGCAGGAACCAGCCGTCGCGCGATAGAAGGCCCTGGCCGAGATCCATCGGCCCGCGGCAGCCGTCGAGTGTTCGCAACGTTCCGCCGAGATTCCCGCCGTTCGGCCGGCCGGGTTGCCAGTCGAACCGCTTTCGCATGCCGTCGGGTCTATCGCTCCACGAAGTGATGGTAAGGTTGTCCGGCGTGAAGCGTCCCGAACCGCTCTTGTATTTCAGGCGCAGCCGCTCGGTCTCGATCGTCAACCAGCCTTCGGCCGAGGTGTGGGTGAACTGCTGTGGAGGCGCGTCACGATGCACGGCAAAGAACGAAGCCCGGTCTTCGAACGCCCCGTCCTCCGCGTATTCCAGCCGCAGCAGCGTCGGCGTGACGACGCTAAAGCGCGCGCGACCATCGACAACGATGTTCGCCGGGTCGGCCGTGCCGCTGACGATCGCCGCCACGTCGGATGCCAGGACGCCGTTCGAGGCAAGCATCAACCTAGCGGCCAGAGCGAAAAAGCCGCCCATATGCGGCGGCGCGAACGTACCCATAAAACATCCCTCGCAAGCTCGGCTCAGCGCGAAGTCGCATTCGACTGAGCCGTGCAGCTTATCTTACAGCGGAGCACGTGGAGGTGTACCGTCACGGTGAGGCGGGTGCAGGCGGGACGCCCGCACCACAACGCGGGACGCATGCAGCACAACACCGAACGGCGATACCCACAATTCCGAAAACGAGGAGGGTCAATCAGCCGCCGGATTTCTGCGGGGCCGGGTTGGTCGTTGGCGAGGGCTTGGCGGCCGCAGCGGGTTCGGGCGCCGCGGGCGCAGTGGTCGGCTGCTTGCGCGCGGTGGCTTTGCGCGCGCCGGCCTTCTCGCGCTGTGCATCGTTCGGGATGTACTCAAGCCGGCTGATCAACTCGGCGTAGAGCGCGACGATCGGCTCGTTGAGCTTCTTGGTCTCGATGGCGATCTCCGCCACCTTGGCATTGTCGTTACTGGTCGCGGCTTCCTTAGCGGCCGCGTCCAGCGCGGCGAACTTTTCGGCATTGGTCTTGCGGTAATCGGCCGCGCGCGACTTGCAGTCCGCCAAGATCGAGTTGGCCGCGTCTTTCTGCGCGTCGTCCAACTCATACCTGCGGATGAAGTTCTGCAGATAGATGTCCCACATGTCCGGCTGCATGCGCTCGGTGGTGGGCGGCTTGGATGGCGGCGGCGGCTCGCCTTCGAGGGCTTCCGGCGCGTCGGGGAAGATGCTGGCGCTCTTGGGCGCGCCTTTCTTCCAGTCGTCGAAATTCTCGCGTACCTTCGAGAAGGTTTTCTTGGTCTCGCGCATGTCGAAGTCGTGCAGCCGCTTCTGATCGGGGCTGAGGATTTCGCGCCACTTGGCGTTGGCCTCGAAGATGGCCTTCTCGGCTTCGGCGACCAAGGGGTCGGCGGCCTTGCCGATCCGCTGGGCCTCTTCGCCTTCGGGAAGCTGCCCCTGCACCTGATAGGTGCTGAGACTGCGGACCAACGGCCAGATTTCGTTCTTGTGCGTGCTCAGGAACTTCCGCACGCCATCGAACATCATGGCGCGCGTGACGCGCTCCTGCTCTTCGTTGAGGTTGTAGCGCGCCGCGACGTTCTTGGTGGCCTGCTCGATCAGGGCGTCCACGTTGAACATCCCGGTCGGGTCAGTCACGCCGCTCGAAGGGGGTTCATCCGCGGCGAACGCAAGACGCGGTCCAAGACAACCAATCAGCACTGGCAGCAGGTACAGACGTTTCACGCGTTACTCCTGGGCAATACACCCGTCGATTTTTGGCACCGAGAACCGCAAACCGGCCGTCAAGGGTTGATGGCCAAGGTTCCACCCGGATTATATCGGTTGGCGATTGTCCGGTTGCGGAGCGGGGTCGCTATGGATCGACAAATCTGAGTTCGGCCGCGGATTAACGCGGATGAACGCAGATCACTCCGAACGGCGGCGAGTCCACCAGCGCCACGGGTGTAGGAGCGTGGCCACAATGCAACGTAACCTATTCTTCCATAAGCGGTTACAGATGTCGCGGATGGTGGCATTACCGGGGTCGAGGGCGACAGCCCGGTCAAGCATTTTGCGGGCCGCCCGCCACTGGCCCAAGTGCAGCATGGCCAGCGCGGCTTTATGGATCGCCAATACGTAGTCAGGGCGTAGCTCGATCGCCTGCAGGCAGTGTGTCAGGCCCTGCCGATAATCGCCCTCGCGGAAGCAGCAAACAGCCAGATTGTGCATGGCGAATGGCGACTTGGGATCCAGCGCGATGACCCGCTTGAAGACGGCGGTGGCGGCCGGGGTGCGCTGCAGCTCGAGCAGGCAGTTCCCATAGCTCATCAGCGCCGTCGTATCCTGTGGAGTGCGCTCGACGGCCCGGCGCAGGTGCTTGCGGGCTTCTTCGTGGCGCCCCAGCATGAGGTAGGCGTCGCCGAACATTTGATCCAGGGCCGGGAACTCGGAGTCCAGCTCGGCCACTTGCTGGAGCGCGTGCAGGGCCTTTTCGGCCCGTTCGGATTGCAGCAGGATTTCGGCCAGCGCGAAGTGCGCGCCGGCATGGTCGGGCCGCAGCTCGATGATCTGCCGGAACTTGGCGGCCGCCGCTGACAGGCGGCCCGATTCGAGTGCCAGCTCGCCCAACTCGAACAGCAGATCGAGGTCGCCCGGATCGTCGCGCAAGGCTTCCACCAGGCATTCGTGCGCTTTTTCCAGATCGCCCTGCGCGCGATAGGCTTGTCCGATGCGCTGCTTGACCTCGGGATAGTCCGGCTCGATTTCCAGCACGCGCCGCCAGCAATAGATCGCCTTGGCGTATTGCCCGCGCATAGCGAGCGACGCGCCCATGTGACAGAAACAATGCGGGCAGTCGTCCTTGATCTGCTGGGCGAGATAGAACATCTCTTCGGCGCGCTCATGCTCGCCGAGCTCGGCGTAAATCAGGGTGCGATGACAGTAAGCCGGCTCGTATTCGGGATCGAGCTTCGAGATGCGCTCGAAGATGGCCAGGGCGCGATCGAAGGCCCGCGTGCGGGCGAGATCGATGCCCAGCGCGACCATGATTTCGGAATCCTGCGGGCCGATGTCGAGCGCGGACTCGTAAGCGGTGATGGCCTCATCGAAGCGCTCGAGTTGATCGAGCAGATAGCCGCGGTGCGCCTGCCAGAGATAGTTGTTGGGGTTGATCTCGATGGCCGCTTCGAGTTCGGCCAGGGCCTCGTCGAATCGATGCGATTCGGACAACTGCTGGGCCCGTTCCACCCGTCGCTCAGCGTCCATCCAGTCGCTCATAGCTCACCGTCCTCCGACGGTCCCCCAAGCAAGAGGCGTTCCTTAGAATGATTGTAGATACGCATTGTGCCGGGGACAATGGCAGCTTGGAAGGCACCGCGTTTTGAGCGCGGCCCGTGGACCTTGAGGGTTTTGGGAGTCCCAGAGGCGGGAACGTGAGCGAGGGAAGATGAAAGCTGCGATCATCGGGCTTCCCCAGTCGGGAAAGTCCACATTATTTACCGCCGCCACCAGCCTGGTGCCGGCGCCGGACGAGATCGGGCAGGCGAAGGCCGCGATCGTGCGCGTGCCCGACGCGCGGCTTGCCTTTCTGGCCAAGCTCTACGCGCCGAAGAAGATCACCGAGGCTACCATCGAACTCGTGGATGTACCCGGCTTTGCGCCCAATGAAGCCAAAGGCCGCGACGATTTTCGCCGGCATTTGCCGGGCGTTCGGCAGAGCGATGCGCTGGTGGCGGTGATCCGGGATTTCCATAATCCCGCCGTGCCGGCCTATAGAAATCGCGTCAATCGCGACGCCGATTTGAATGAATTGTGGGACGAGTTGAAGTTCGTCGATCTGGAGACCGTGACGAATCGAATCGAGAAGCTCGAGAAGGCGCTCACCAAGCCGACGAAAACACATGACCAGGAGAAGCGCGAGCTGACGCTGTTATCGCAGTGCCGTGAAGTGCTGGAGCGCGGCGCGCCCCTTTCGGCGGCCGTGCGGACTGCTGAGGATGCCAAAATATTGGGGAGTTTCGCGCTGCTTACCGAAAAGCCGCTCGTGGTGGTTTATAACGTTTCGGAAGACCGGGTAAATGAGCTGCCGCCCGCGGCTCCTCCGCACTCGCGGGCCGCGATCCAGCTTTGCGCCGAAACGGAATCCCAGATTGCCCAACTTGACCCATCCGACCGGCCGGCGTTTTTGGCCGACCTGGGGATCAAGTTGCCGGCCCGCGATCGGCTCATCCAGACGATCTATGCGGCGCTGGGATACATCTCGTTTCTGACCGCCGGTCCGGAAGAGGTGCGGGCCTGGACCATCCGGAAAGGAACGACCGCGCACGACGCGGCTGGCGAGATCCACTCGGATATCGCGCGCGGCTTCATCCGCGCCGAGACGGTGGCGTTCGACGAGCTGGTGGCGCACAGTGACATGAAAGGCGCGCGGGCGGCCGGCAAGGTCCGCCAGGAGGGCAAGACCTACGTCGTGCACGACGGGGACGTGATCTTGTTCAAGTTCAACGTTTGAATGTCTGTGCGCACTCAGTTGAGTTCTGTTCCCAGTGGATTGGGCCAGACCAAGCCCAGCGGCTGCTTTTCGCGCCGAAATCCCTCCGTTTGCAACGCGGCGTCCGTCGAGTAGGTGCGCGTGCCGTCGCCATCGTTGATGAATTCATAGAGCGGGACGACTGTGGCGGGGGCGGCCTTCGCCGATGCGTCGAGCACGTAGAAGAGGGGGGCCCCGGCACCATTGCTGCGCGTACTGGCCGATTCGCCGATGCGCAAACGACTGCGTCCCTCGGAACCCTCCGCAAAGACTGGAACCGCACCGTCGTGCGGGCGATCCAGCGCGAAGAACGCGATGCGGCGCTGCGCGCCGGACGCCAGTTGCGGGCGGGTGGCGAAACGGTTGGCCTTGTCGTCGCGCGCGACATCATAGATCGGCACGGGCAGCACCAGGCGCGGATCATCCAGGTCGAGCTTGTACATGATCTGGTTGTAGTCATAGCGCGGCG
>DASXUA010000184.1:0-2217 GCA_036505095.1 Phycisphaerae bacterium | reverse complement strand
AAGCAGCTCGATTTCGCGCGGGAAGAAGAAGCGCACGCGATGCTGTTCGTCGCTCTCGCTGACGCGGCCGTTCTCGATGCGCCAAACATGATAACGCACGGTGCAAACCTGCTGCCGCACATCCAGTTCCGGCATCGCGGTCCGGATCAACTGCCCCTCGGGCAGGCGCGCAGCCGCGACCCGCGCACCGGGCCGCTGCGCCAGAACCGCCGGACCGTACCATACGTCGAAGAGCAGCAAGCCGCCGGCGTCGAGATGGCAACGAGCGGTCCGCAGAGCGCTCAGCACATCCGCGTTGCGACACTGATACCCTAGAACCGCGAACAGGAGTGTGACCACGTCGAAACGCTGATCACAGCGAAAATCGCGCACGTCGGCGACGTGGAAGCGCGGCTTTGCATTCTCAGACAGTGTCGCGGCCTTGTGGCGCGCCGCGGCAATCATCTCGGGCGCGCGGTCGACGCCCACGACGTGATGCCCGCGCTGCGCCAGCGGCAGCGCATGACCGCCCGTGCCACAACCGAGGTCGAGGATGCGCCGCGGACCGGGCAGGTCATGCGCGGCGAGCAGTCGCTCGATGACGTCGCACTCGGCCGCGTACGGCTTTTCGCGATAGAACGCATCGTACGCGCCCGCGTACGCCGCGCCGAACACCTCATCCATGCTGGTCCGCCGTCGTCAGAAACGCTCCTTCTCATCCAGTCCAGTGTACGGTCCCTGCTTGATCTCCAGCAGCACCGTGTCCTCGAGCATGCGGAAACCGTGCCCGCCGGCCAGAATCACGATCACGTCGCCGCGCGCGACCTGGCGCGTCGCCAGCCATTCGCGCTGCTCGCTGAAAATCTCGATCTCGCAGCGCCCCTGGCGCACGACCAGCACTTCGGCCGTGCCGACGATCCGCCGCTCCAGCGGTTTATGAAAATGGCGCGCGATCTGACCGCCGCGCGGGTACACGACAAAGCCCACCTGCTGATTCATCTCCGGCGAAGTGACGAACTGCGTCTGCGCGGGCTGCAGCGCGGCGCGAATGATGTAGACCAGGGTGCGTCCGCCGTGGCTGATGTGCTCAATCGCTTCCATCAGACACCCACCTGGTGAGGGATGAGGGGTGACTGCTGCCTATCGCCAGCAGCATGTAGCGCGCCGGGCGCGTCCTGCGCCGCGCTGCGCACGCGCTGCTTGGCCGCCGCGATGGCATCGAACAAGCGCCGGCAGTAGTCGTCGCGTGTGTAATGCGCCACGCGGGCACGGCCGCGCGTCGCCAGCTCCTGCCGCAATTCAGTATCCGTCCAGAGTTTGTGGATGCCATCGGCGATCGCGATCGCGCTGCGCGGATCGACGCGCAGGGCCGCATCTGCCACCTGCTCGCGAATCCCACGGATATCGGAGATCAGCACCGGACAGTCCAGCGCCCACGCTTCCAGCACCGGAATGTTCGTGGGCCCGAAGAAGGTCGGCATCACCAGAGCGACCGCGCCGGCGTACAGGCCGGCCATTTCTGCGGTCGGGACCAGGCCCAGCACGTGGATCTGGTCCAGCACGCCCCAGTGCCGGGCCAGCGCCTGCATTTCGGCGAAGGCGCGCTCACGAACGGGTCCCTCCGCAGAACCGGTCAGGACCAGCGGAATCTGGAACCCACCCGAGCGCTTCAGGATGCCCAATGCCTCGATCACGCGGCTGTGATTCTTGTGGGTCCAGAATTGGGCTGGATAGAACAGGTAGCGCTGCGGCAAGCCATAACGCCGAGCGACATGCGCGCGCAGCAAGCCCGCCTCCGCCGGGTCGCACGAGCACGCCGGCAAGAACGGCAACACGCAAATCCGGGCGCGTTGCGCACCGAACTCGCCGTAGCAGTTCAGAATATCCTCGCATCCGACTTCCGAATCGGCCAGCAGCATCGTCGCCCGCCGCGCGGCGTTGCGGAACAGATACTCGCGGCGCTGCCACTCGCCGTCGGCCGAGACCTCCGGAAACTCCGGTTGCAGGCGATGCTGCAAGTCGTGGATGGCCATCACAAAGGGCACGCCGGCCTCGAATGAGAGGCGATGCGGCGAGGGATAAATCATCAATTCCACGCCGCATTCCAGCAGCCAGCGGCGCATGTCATCCTGGCGGCGCGGGCGCGTCGGATCGGGCGGCCGCCCGGTGTCCGTAGGCCCGTGCGGCGCCCAGGGTGGCCGAAAAGTTCGGATCGACCAGGCCGGGCCGCTCAAGATT
>DASXUA010000183.1:0-5218 GCA_036505095.1 Phycisphaerae bacterium | reverse complement strand
GACGTGGACTTCGTCCGGGCCGTCGTGCTCCGCGGCGCGCCGCGGACCGGTGATGATCTGCGTGTAGCACGTGAGCGGCTGGGCCGTGGCGCTGCGCGCCAGCAGCTTGAGCAACACCGACAGATGCTCCAGCCGCGGGATCAGCTTCTCGATGCCGACCAGCGCGACGTGGATGCGCGGCGCGCTCGTGCAGAAGCGCGCGTTGCCTTCATTCGTGCAAATCACGATCGAGCCGGTCTGGGCCACGAGGAAATTCGCCCCACTGATGCCCAGGTCGGCGCGGCGGTACTTGTCGCGCAGGTACGCGCGGGCGATGCGCGTCAGTTCGTGGGGATCATCGCTATAGGGTACACCCAACTCACGCGCGAACGCCCGGCCGACGGCCGTGCGGTCCTTGTGGATCATCGGCGTAACGATGTGCGACGGGGCGTCATGATCGAGCTGCAGGATAAATTCGCCCAGATCAGTCTCGATCGTCTCCACTCCCGCGGTTTCTAGCATGGCGACCAATCCCGTTTCGTCGGTGACCATGGACTTGCTCTTGACGCATAACCGGCAACCGTTGCGCTGCGCAATGTCGATGCAGATGGCGTTGGCCTGTTGCGCATCTTCAGCGAAGTGAACCTGTGCACCGGTGGCGGTCGCCCGATCCACGAACTGCCCGATGTAATAGTCGAGGTGATCGAGCGTGTGCTGCTTGATGCGGCCCGCGAGCGCGCGAACGGCGTCGTAGCGCTCGCCGAACGCAGCCCGGCAGGCCTGCTGCCGGCCGAGGTCCTTCGTGAGCGTGGCCTGGTTCACGAACTGTTGCAGGCGGGCGTCGCCGAGCGCGCGCGCAGCCTGTGGCGCCAAATCGTAGGGCAAATGCACTTCCAGCGGACTAGCTACACGTGGCGTGTGGCTGGGCATATCAAACTTTCCGATGGCGCGTCCGTAACCGGCTCCATCAAGCCCAGCCCTTCCGCGATGATCTCGGCGAGGCTGATGAAAGCGACTGGGCAGCGCTGCCGGCGGCAGGCTCCGCTGATGTTCATCGTGCACCCCGGCTCATTGCTGACGACGGTTTCCGCGCCGCTGGCCGCAATGCATGTAACCTTGTCGCGCACCAGCGCGCCTGATATCTGCGGATACTTGGTGGCGAACATCCCGCCAAAGCCGCAGCATTGGTCGGCCTTTTCCGACGGAACGTACTCTATTCCGTCGATCTGTCGCATCAGCCGCACGGCTTCGTCCGTCACGCCGAGGCCGCGCAAGTGACACGAATAGTGGTAAGTGACGTTCCCGCGCCAGCGAACTTCCGCCTGCCGCAGATCGACTTTCAGCACTTTGCCAAGGAATTCGGTGAACTCGTAGGTATTCGCGGCGAGCCGCCGCGCCGCGGCGTCGTTGTTTAGCGGGCCGGAGTAATGCTCTTGAACCATCGCGGCGCACGAGCCGGAAGGTGTGACGACGTATTCGCTGTCGGCGAAGATGCGGACCATGCGGCGCGCCAACTCGCGTGCTTGGCGCTGAAAGCCGTTGTTGTACAGGGGTTGCCCGCAGCACGTCTGCGCGCATGGGAAGTCAACGCGGCAGCCGAAGTGCTCGAGCACCTTGACGACCGCGATCCCCATGCGGGGGAAGAAGTTGTCCGCCAGACAGGTGATGAACAACGAAACCTTCACACGTTCAGCATAGCCGTTCAGACTGCTTTGAACGAGACTCCGTTTCGCTGTGGCGTTAACATCCAGGTGGTATGCCGGCTACCGCAAACTATTTGGCGCTTGATCTGGGGGCCTCCAGCGGGCGCGCGATGCTCGGCACGTTTGACGGCCAGCGGCTGAAAATCGAGGAGCTGCATCGTTTTCCCAATGGGCCGCTGCGCAGCGGCGCGGGCTATTACTGGAATGTCGCGCAGCTTTTCGACGAAATCCGGCGCGCTCTGGCGATCTGCGGTTCCAGGCGCATCAGGCTCGACGGGATCGGGATCGACACCTGGGGCGTGGACTACGGGCTGCTGTCGGCCGGCGGCGAACTGCTCGACCGTCCGCAGGCTCCCGCGAGGATTCGCGAGCCGGCGGCGGCAGCGGTCACAAAGGATGGCGAGCTCTTCTACACAGGTTTTGACCGGTAGGCCTCAATTGCCATCCCCCGCCTTGTCGCTCTCAATGAGTGCCTCGGCCTCGCGAAGGAAACCGAGCGATTCGACCCTATTCGCGTGCGCAGGATCCTTCATCAGAGCGCGGAGGCGCGCAAGAACGCGCTGCGCCTCATCTGTGCGGCCGAGATTGTGCAACGACATGGCAATGAAGGCTCCATGAACCGGCAGGTTGCTGCTGAACAACGCATCCATTGGCGGGGCTGGATCGCCAGCCTTATTTCCTCGCGCGGCAAATGCAAACGCGGTCGTGCTGTCTGACCACCGCAGTGTGGCCAGTGCCTCGGCGTTCTGACCGTTTCGATATTGAGCCACGCCCAGTATTAGCATGGGGCGCCCGACAGGGCCCATTCGTGCGGCGGCGGCCGCATGCCGCAACGCGCGGGCATAGACGTCGGCGTCACCACCAGGAGCCTTCACGACATCCCACGCAGAGTTAATCAGGACTCCCAGATTGTCAACGCGCGACTCCGCCAGCCGTAGCGCTGCGGCGCGCACGTCATTATCCACGGCCGGGTTGCCAGCGAGACGGTCCAGCACGTCCTGCCTCAGCACCACCTCGTCGAAGAGTGCGTCCACCAGCTTGCTGGCGCGGCGGATTACGAGGTCCTGCTCGGAGGCATCGCGAGTTTCCCATGTGGTCGCCTGCTCTTCACCAACCGCAACGATGCGGTTTTCTCCAAACGCGAGGCTTTCGACCGAATGGGAACGCCCCTCCAGGGTGAGCAGATGCGCGCCGGTCGCCGCGTCCCAGACGATGACACTTCGATCGGCTCCGACGGACACGAGGCGCGTGCCATCGGGACTGAACGCCACCGCGTTCACGGGTTGCGAGTGCGCATCCCACGATAACCTCTCGTCGCCTGAATCCACGGCCAGTATTGTGATTCGGCCCACCGCGTCGCCTGCCACGATCGATCGGGCGTCCGGCGAGTAGCTAAGGCAGCCAAAACCCGCGCTCGTGACAATCGACCGCGACATGGTAGCCGTCTTGCAGTCCCACAGGGAAAGCGAGTCCGATGAATGTGCAACCGCCAATTGGCCGCCATCGGGCGAGAGCGAGAATCGCCCCGGGTGTCGCTGGACGTCGATCTCGCGGACATCTGATGACCCGACCTGTGAGACAGTAATAATGCGGTCGCTCGGGCTGTCCCAGGCGATCCAGTTTCCGTCCTGGCTGATGCACACATTGGTTCGTGAGGACTTTTCGCCGAGTTGATGCCTCTGGAGAACGGCGCCCGCGCCGACGTCGACAGCAATGATTTCGCCATGAGAATCGGACCCGTTGAGAATCGCCACTGCCCGGCGGGCCGAGCCATTGACAGCGGGACGAGTTGGCCATGGGATTAGCTGAAATGCGCAGGCCAACCGGACATGATGGGGCTCGCCCGTCTCAAGACGTAGGGTATGGAAGTCGGCACCCATCATGTCGCTCGACATCTGAAAGCGGACTAACCAGTTAGCTGAACCACTGGCCGTCCAGTCGCCGGGATTGAGAGCGAGCGCGCGAACTGCAGGCTCGGCCTCGAGATCCCAGGCGGCGAGCCTCGCGCCCGCTACCGACAGCACGCGTCGCTCGTCCGACGTAACTCCCAAATCGGTAACGGGACGGTCTCCCCGAAAATGCTGGAGTTCCGCCAAGTTCCGAGAGTCCCAGACTCTGACGGTAGCATCCTGCCCGCCCGACAAGATGCGATCGCTACGCGGCAGCCTCAGAAGGCAATTCACCGCCCCGACATGTGCGTTCCTATGGGCACTCAACCGCCGCTGCCCGTACGACCATATCTCGATGTCGCCATCGGCACGTCCGCCGATGAGCATCGACCCGTCCGGCGAAAAAATGATGCAGGCAACGGGGCCGCCAAAGCTGACCACATCGGGTGAGTTTTGTGCCGTCCGCGGCCGACCGGACACCGTGTCGAGGACGACGACGCGATTGCCCAAGGCGACGGCGAGCGCGCCGCCATCGGGACTCCATGCAATTGCAGCGACAGGCGGAGGGTATTGGTCGAACAACCATCGGGCGAGTAGCCCGACTGGCACCGACCAGAGCTTGTCGCCTGTTGCTACGTTCCAGGCAGATATCTCGCGGGTGACGCATGCCAAACGCGCGCCGTCGGGTGAGAGCGCAATCTGTATCTGTCCGAACTTGATGCCCGGCAGTGCGATCGCAGGCAGCTCCCGGCCGGTCTCGGCGTTCCACAAGCGAACCGACGTATCGATGGCGACCGCCGCATAGCGGCCGTCGGCGCTAACCGCGCAATTGCGTGTACTGACCGGCAACGCCGCGCTCCCGCTCAGCTTGCACCGAACCTCGCCGTTCTCGACATCCCGGATGCTCAGGGAACCTTCACCGCGGAGCGCCCATCGCCCGTCGTCGGGAATAGCAACGACCGATCCGGAGGTCGCCCCTCTCGGAAGCAATACGACGCCGCGCTTGGCCAACCAGTCGAGGCGGCGCCATTCCCAGTTGCGCAAATCGTCCGGGCAGCGGGCGAGAAGCTCTCGCAGTTGACGCATGTTGTTCGACTCATATGCCTGCTGGGCCAGCGCGATACTGTTGATGTAGTCGCGCCGCCGAAGCGCCTCTGCTTTTTGCTCCGCATCGCGGCGGGCCTCGGCCTCGCGCTGCGCCGCCGCCGTGGCCCGGGTTGCTTCGTCTTCGGCGCGCGTGCGTTCGCGCCGCTGCTCGGCTTCGGCAATCCGCGCGCGCTGCAGAGCAGCCGTGCTCACCACAAAGCCAATCAACACGATCAGCACAAACGCCGCAGCCACTGTGGCGGGCACTCGGTAGCGTCGCAGCGTTTTCTTCAAGACATACCAACCGCTGTCGCGGCGGGCTTCGATGGGTTCGTCCGCGAGGTAGTGCGCGAGGTCCTTGCCGAGCTCTCCCGCGCTCTGGTAGCGGCGCTCGCGCTCTTTCGCGAGGCATTTGAGGGCGATGGTTTCGATCTCGTCGTCGATCGGGCATTGGCTGGGGCGCAGCTTGCGCGCGGAGCGACCGGTGACGCCGGAGTCGGCGCGCCAGGCGCGCGAGGGCGATGTGGGCGGCGTTTCACGGATGTTGCGCAGGACTTCTTC